>DATEIF010000794.1:0-7694 GCA_035279205.1 Vineibacter sp. | reverse complement strand
TCAGGTATTAGTGTCCGGAATCGCTGATCGCTGACGCGCCTGTCATCCCGAGCGTAGCGAGGGATCTCCTGCGAGCAACGCATGGTGCGCTATTCGCGGGAGATCCCTCGCTGCGCTCGGGATGACGGTCCTTAGCCTGCTTTCGCGCGTGCGATGCCGTCGGTGATCATCTTCGCGGCCTCGTCGGCGTCGACCCAGCGCACGACGGTCACCCACTTGCCCTTCTCCAGGTCCTTGTAGTGCTGGAAGAAGTGCGCGACCTGGTCGCGCAGGATCTGCGGCAGCTGCTCGTAGCTGGTGACGCCGGTGTAGAACGGGTGCAGCGTGTCGACCGGAACCGCGATCAGCTTTTCATCCGGGCCGGCCTCGTCCTCCATCATCAGGCCGCCGATGGGACGGCAGCGGATGACGGCGCCCGGCACCACCGGCACTTGGCCAACGACCAGGACGTCGACCGGATCACCATCGCCCGACAGGGTGTGCGGAATGAACCCGTAGTTGCCGGGATAGAACATGGCCGTGTGCAGGAAGCGGTCGACGAACATCGCGCCGGACGCTTTGTCCATCTCGTACTTCACCGGTTCGCCGCCTTGCGGCACCTCGATGACGGCATAGACGTCCCACGGCGGATTCTTGCCGGTCGGTATTTTGCTGATATCCATAGCTGCCTCCAGGCGTTCAGCGCCTGCGCCGTCCCAGAAACCGCTCGAGCACCGCGCGGGTGAGACGCTGATTGTTGCGATACCATTCATCGTCGGTGGCGAAGATGGGCTCCGACGGATCCCAGCCGCTGCACGTGAAGTCGGATTGCCGCGCGAAGAAATCGACGAAATCGTCCTGCTGCCGCCACGTGGCGATGGCGGGTCCGGTAGATCCGCCACCATCCTGGACATCGCACAGTTTCACACCGTCATCGGTGCGGATCAGCCCCTGGCCGCAGAACTCCGGATGAAAGTCGACGATCACGCCCTGGCCGGGCGGTCGGCGCATGAGAGCCGACCACACGGCGGCGGCCAGGGCATCGCCAAACGGCCGCCGGTCGAGCTGATCCCGCAGCATCGCGGCAACCTGCCGCCCTTCTTCAGGCGTGCGATTGCGCGGCGGATCATCGGCGGGCGGAGACATCGGAAGCCTGCTGCGCCTTCCACCTTTCAGGATCAGGAATCCGATCGCGGCAGCGCCTGCGAGGACCAGGATCATCCAGACCGGCATGGCCCGGCACTTTCAGCGGCGATGCTGCCACTTCGTCCTTATGCCACCAGCCGGATGCCTTCCTGCTCGACCGTCGGCGCCACGTCGGCCACGGTGGTGCGCTGGATGCTGCGCTTGTGCGCCAGGTCATCGAACGGCCGGCCGCGATGCATGGTGCAGCGGTCGTCCCACATCACAAGGTCGCCCACGCGGTAGCGGTGGGTGTAGACGAACTGTCGCTGCGTGGCGTGCGCGATCAGGTCGGCCAGCAGCCGCTTGCCCTCCTCGTCCTCCATGCCGAGGATGCGCCCGGCGTGTGAGGCGAGATACAGCGTCTTGCGCTGGGAGCCCGGGTGCGTGCGCACGACGACCTGCGGCACCGGCGGCAGCTGGTCACGCTCCTCCTGGCTGAAGTTGCTGTAGCCGGTCTTGGCCCTGGACACGAAGATCGAATGCTCGGCCACCAGGCCCTCGAGCTTGCGCTTCATGTCATCGGACAGCGCGTCATAGGCCGCCCGCAGGTCGGCAAACTCGGTAAAGCCCCCGATCGGCGGGATCGCCTTGGCGTAAAGCAGCGAGCACTTGGCCGGTACACGCTTGAACGAACTGTCGGTGTGCCACAGCTGATTGCCGAGATTGAACATGCGGCGCCGGTCGCCGGGCTTCAGCAGCTCGTTATTCTCGTCCAGGTTCGACACATCCGCCAGGTCAGGGCGCAGGCGCTGCCTGGTGTCCGTGCGGATATTACCCATGGCGATTTCGAGCGGCCCGAAATTGAGGCTGAAATCGACCTGCTGCTGGTCGGTCAGGTCCTGCTCGACAAAGATCAACACCGAAAAGCGGTTGAACGCGTCCTCGATGACCTGCAGGTCGCCGCGCTCCACGGGCCGGCGCAGATCGACGCCGCCGATCTCGGCGGCGAAGCTGTCGGTGATCGGATTGACGACGACGGGCATGGCTTCCTCCGATCGCTTCCTGGCGGCAGGTTACGCGCGCGTGACGGTTTCGACAACGACGTGCGCAACTCGCGCCAATCCCTCCCCGGCAAAGCTGAGGAGGATCTAAAAGGCTACACCACCGGCGACATGCCGCCGTCGACGTTGATCGCCACGCCGTTGATGTAGGAGCCTGAGTTGGAGGCCAGGAAGCAGGCTGCGCTGGCGAATTCCTCGGCTTCGCCCATGCGGCCGATCCGAAGCCCCCGCTCCTTGGCGAACTCGTCGAGAAATTCGCGATAGGTCTTGTTCGTGCCGGGGTTCTGCTTGTAGCGGCGCATCCACTGGTCGCTGTCGATCAGGCCGACCAGCAGCGCATTGACCAGCACGTTGTGCGGTGCACCTTCGTTCGCCAGCACCTTGGTGAGCGCCAGGCCTGCGGCACGCGACACGCTGGTCGGTGCGCTGTTGGCTGCCGGCGCCTTGGCGTGCGTGTTGAGCACGTTGATGATCCGGCCCCACCGCCGCTGCTTCATGGCGGGGAATGCCAGGCGGCACAGGCGAATCGCCGGCCAGACCTTGATCGCGAAGTCGGCTTCCCACTCCGCATCGGTGACACTCTCGAACGGCTTGGCCGCCGAGGCACCGGCATTGTTCACCAGCACGTCGACCTGGCCGAAATCGGCCACCACTTTCGCCCACGTCGCTTCGAGCGCCGCCTTGTCGGAGACGTCGCAACTATAGGCCTCGACCTTGGTGCCCGCCTTGCCGACCTCGGCCTTGGCCTCGGCCAGCACGTCCGGCCGGCGCGCCACCAGGGCCACCTTCGCCCCGGCGCCGGCGAACTTCAGCGCCATGGCCTTGCCCAACCCCATGCTGGCGCCCGTGATCAGCGCCACGCGGCCATCCATCCGCGATTCCATGCCGGTATCTCCCTTGGGTGCGATGATGCAGCCGCAATAGTGTCACCTCCGCGCCCGACACGGGATGTCGATGTGCGGCTGCGTCAGGTATGACTGGTTTGCATCCGACATGAGGGTTGGCCGCGTCGGCCAGCGCCCTCGACCGATCGGCAACCGACCGCGCGCTGGCACAGTGTAGCGACGCGCGGTCGGCCGGTCCGTTCTGGCGGGCGATCGATCAGTCCGGCAGCATCTCGCCGGAGCCGCCGTTCTGGGCCGGCAGATCCTTGAATTTCGGCAACCCGTCCTTCATCGAGATCGTCTTGGTGGCATAGAAGACGTGCGCCGCCGGCGCATGCTTCAGGCCGTCCACGACGGCCGTCGGCACGTCCACCAACCCCATACCGGGATGATCGACGATCAACGTGCCGCCGCAGTTCTTGCAGAACTTGCGGTACGAATTCTCTGTCTTGTTGAAGGTGCCGATGCCCGCTTCACCCTTGGTGACTCGCACGGCATCCTTCGGCCACAGACTGAACGCATGGATGGGCGCGCCCAACCAGCCGGTGCAATCCTTGCAATGGCAATAGCCCATCAGCACAGGCGCCCCGGTCACTTCGAATTCGACATTGCCGCAAAAGCATTTCCCTTTGTAGGTGTCGGCCATCGTACCCTCCCTCGATCGCTGCGGTCGGCGTCCGTGCTCCCAATAGACGGACGCACGGAAAGCGTAGCTCACCCGCCGACGCAGTGCCAACACGCGATCATCCAGAGACAACAACCTGCGCCCCGGTTTCCAGCAGGTACGACACTTACATCTATCGCAGCGCGATAGCGTTCAGGAAAAGCTCCCAGGCGGCCGGCGTGAGATACCCAGCGCCTCGCCGGACCCGACCGGTGGCGCACGTGCAGCACATCAGGGTAGACTGATCCCCTTCACCAAATCCGCGGCTGCGAGGGCTGATGCGGATCCTGATCTTCGGCGGCGCTGGTTTCGTCGGGCTGGGGATTGCCGAGGCTTTGCTGGCGCGCGGCGATGACGTCACGCTGCTCGACCGGCGGGCGCCACCGGAGGCCGCCACGAGCGCTTTCGCAGACTTGCCGGGCCGACTGTCGGTGGTTGCCGGCAATGTGCGGGACGAAGGCGATGTCCGCTACGCCGTGTCCGACGTGCCGGATGTCGTGATCTACGGCGCCGCCCTGACGGCGGACGCGGCGCGCGAAGCGGCGGAGCCGGACCGCATCCTGGATGTCAATGTCGGCGGCCTGGTGCGCGTGCTGCAGGCGGTGGGGGCAGGCACCGTGCGGCGGACTATCCTGCTGAGCTCCGCCTCGGCCTACGGCGACAGCGCCTTCCAGGCGGGGCCGATCGACGAGACGACGGCGCCCACGCCGCGTTCGCTCTATGCGATCACCAAGCTGGCCGGCGAGCAATTCGCCCGGCGCCTGGCTGAGCTGGGCTCGCTCGATGTGCGCATCGTGCGGCTGTCGAGCGTCTTTGGCCCATGGGAACACGACACGGGCGTGCGCGACACGCTGAGCCCGCCGTTCCAGGTGGCGTCGGCGGCATTGGAAGGCCGCCCTGCCCTTTTGCCGCGGGCCTGCGTACGCGATTTCGTCTACGTGCGGGACGTTGCCGAGGGCGTGCTGGCGCTGATCGACGCGCCGTCGCCGCACTACGATCTGTACAACATCGGTCCGGGGACGGCGTGGAGCCTGCTCGACTGGGGCCTGCAGCTGCGCGACGTCGCCCGCCCCGGCTTCGAGTGCCGGGTGTGCGCGGCGGGCGAGACCGCGACCATCAACCTGCACGGCGAGCGCGACCGGTCGGTCCTGGCCATCGGGCGGCTCAGCAGTGACCTGCTCTACAAGCCGCGTTACGGACTGATCCCGTCGGCGCAGGACTACGGTGCGTGGCTCACCAGGCATGGGCAGCGCCTGATGCTGCCCTCGTCATCGGCCTAGACCAGACTGTCATTGCGTCAAAACGCGGCACACACCAGTCCCTCGACCCTCAGCACCGACTGCTGCTGAAAGCGCCGCTTGTAGGCTTCGGCGATGGCCTCGAGCTTGGGACGCGATGCCGCCAGGTCATCGACGAGAACAGTCAGCCGCTTGCTGCGCTCGCGATCGATCTTGCCGGTCTGGGTATCACGATACTGGCCGCGCGCATCGGTGACTGTGAGGCCGGCCGGAAAACGCGGCGTCACCTCCTCGTCGACGAAACGCGCCCACTGGGCCTCCGACACCTCGGCCTTGCCGGCGATGTCGCGGCCGAAATAAAGATCGACCTGCGTTGTGGACTTCGCCGGCGCCGGACAGCTCGGTGGCGTCGCACAGGCAGCCAGCGCCATGACGAGTATGGCAGCGGCCGCCGTGAAACGCAGGACCGTCATGACCGTGACGGGGCCGGTTTACCGGCGCCTAGCGCAGCGAGGCGTTGATCTTGTCGAGCGCCGACTTGCCGGGGCAGAGCTCCGGCGCGTTGAGCTTGTTGAGCGGCGTGTCGACCGTGTTGAAATTGGCGTGCAGGTCCTTGGGCATGGGCTCGACATAGAGCAGGCCGGTTGCCACCTCGCCCGCCGCTTCCGCGGCCTGGATGTACTGCATGGCCGCGATCTTGTCGCAGGGATCGTAGTCCGGCGCCAGCTTGCGCAGCCGCAGCAGAGAGCCGTCGTGCTGCTGCACTTCCTGCACCGTGCCGGGATCGTACTGCGTGGTGATCTCCTCGCGGGTCTCGATGAAGTCGAGGCGGTTCACCGCTTCGTTGTGCTGGCGCACGTATTCGTAGCTCTTGGTCGAGCCGGCGTGATTGTTGAAGGCGACGCACGGGCTGATCACGTCGAGGAACGCCGCGCCCTTGTGGTCGATCGCGGCCTTGATCAGGGGCACCAGCTGCTGCTTGTCGCCGGAGAAGCTGCGGGCCACGAACGTGGCGCCCATCAGGATCGCCAGCGACACCATGTCGATCGAGGAGTCGGCGTTGGCGACACCCTTCTTGCTGACCGAGCCACGATCGGCGGTCGCCGAGAACTGGCCCTTGGTCAGGCCGTACACGCCATTGTTCATGACGATGTACACCATGTTCACGCCGCGGCGCATGATGTGGGCGAACTGGCCCAGGCCGATCGAGGCCGAGTCGCCGTCGCCCGACACACCCATGTAGATCAGGTCGCGGTTGGCGAGGTTGGCGCCGGTCATCACCGAGGGCATGCGCCCGTGCACGGTGTTGAAGCCGTGGCTGTGGCCCAGGAAGTAGGTCGGCGTCTTCGACGAACAGCCGATGCCCGACAGCTTGGCGACATGGTGCGGCTGGATGTCGAGCTCGTAGCAGGCCTGGATGATGGCGGCGCTGATCGAGTCGTGCCCGCAGCCGGCGCACAGGGTCGACACCGACCCTTCATAGTCGCGCCGCGTGTAGCCCGCCTTGTTCCGCTGCAGCGAGGGATGATGCAGCTTGGGCTTGGTGATGTAGGTCATCGTGAACTCCGGACAGACAACCTCATGCTGAGGAGGCCGCGCAGCGGCCGTCTCGAAGCATGGGCTACGGACGAAACGGCCAATTCAGCGGGCGGCCGTGCGGTTCCCCACCCTTCGAGACGCGCCGCTACGCGGCGCTCCTCAGGGTGAGGTGGAGACATGTACTCGAACATGTTCCCTACTCAGCGGCCAGGCGCTTGGGCGCCAGGTGGCCTTGGATGGCATCGGTGATGAAGCGCGCCGTGATCGGCGTGCCGTCGTAGTGCAGGACCGGCACGATCTTGCGCGGATCGGCGCCGAGGTCGCTCAGCAGCAGCATGCGCAGCTGGCCGTCGCGGTTCTGTTCGACCAGGAACACGATGTCGTGGTCCTCGACAAAGTCGGCGACGGCCTGGCTCAGCGGATAGGCACGCAAGCGCAGGGCATTCATAAGCACGCCCTGCTCCTCCAGGCGGTCCAGCGCCTCGGTCATCGCCGGACTGGTGGAGCCGAAGTAGATCACGCCGGTCTTGGTCGCTTTCTTGGCCGGCCGCAGAACGGGCTGCGGCGCGATGCTCTTGGCCGTCTCGAACTTGCGGACCAGGCGCTCCATGTTGTCGACGTAGACCGGCCCCTCCTCGCTGTACTTCGCGTAGCGGTCCTTGGTGGTGCCGCGGGTGAAGAACGAGCCCTTGGTCGGGTGCGTGCCGGGATAGGTCCGGAACGGGATCCCATCGCCATCGACATCGAGGTAGCGACCGAACTTGGCGCTGGCCGCCTGCAGGTCTTCCGCTGTCATCACCTTGCCGCGGTCATAGGCGCGGCTGTCGTCCCACTCGAACGGCGCGCACAGGCGCTGGTTCATGCCGATGTCGAGATCGGTCATGACGAAGACCGGCGTCTGCAGGCGGTCGGCGAGATCCAGCGCCGTGGCCGCGAAGTCGAAGCATTCCTTCGGATCCTCGGGGAACAGCATGACGTGCCGCGTATCGCCGTTGGAGGCCAGCGCACACGACAGGATGTCGGCCTGCTGCGTGCGGGTCGGCATGCCGGTCGACGGGCCGCCGCGCTGCACGTTGATGATCACGGCCGGGATCTCGGAGAAGTACGCCAGACCGATGAACTCGGTCATCAACGAGATGCCTGGGCCCGATGTCGACGTGAAGGCGCGCGCGCCGTTCCAGCCGGCACCGATCACCATGCCGAT
>DATEIF010000793.1:0-5034 GCA_035279205.1 Vineibacter sp. | reverse complement strand
GCAGCCAGTTGTTGCGCTTGCCGCCGTTGCGATCGCTCCTGAGCCGCACCAAAGCCCAGCCGCCGACAAGCTTCTCGCCGTCGAGAGTGAGCTTGAGGCTGCCGCCGCGCAGGCCCTGCTGCGGCGACTGGCCGTCCGCTGGCGCCCAATAGCCACGGTCCCACAACATCACGGTGCCGCCGCCATATTCGCCCTTGGGAATCGTCCCTTCGAAGTCGCCGTAGGCCAGCGGGTGGTCCTCGACCTCGACGGCAAGCCGCTTGTCCCGGGGATCGAGCGAGGGGCCGCGGGTGACAGCCCATGACTTGAAGACGCCGTCCAGCTCGAGCCGGAAGTCATAATGCAGCCGCGAGGCCGCGTGCTTTTGAACCACAAAGCGCGGACGCCCCGAGCGCAGAACACGCGTCTCGGCTCTCGGTTCGGCGGTCCTGGAGAAGTCCCGCTTCGCCCGGTATCGCGACAATGCACGCTTTGCCACCGGGCCGCTCCCGTGAATGGCCAACGACTGAAACGCAACGACTCGGTTGGCGCGCCGGTTCCAGAACGCTCAGAAAGCACGGGCGGAACCGGTTCGACCGCGGCCCGTTGTGAACCTGCCCATCGGAATATTCAGCCGTGCCGCGAGATACCCCCGATTCCCTCCCCCTTCCCGAGCTTGCCGTGGCCCGGCTGATCTATGTCAGCGATTCCGATCCGGGCATCACGCGCCGTCGCGCCGGCCGCTCCTTCAGCTACTGCGATCCGGACGGGCGGCTGGTGAGGGATCCGGTTGTCCTCGACCGGATCCGTTCTCTGGCGATCCCGCCCGCCTACAGGGACGTGTGGATCTGCACGCGCCCGCACGGCCATCTGCAGGCGACCGGCATCGACAAGCGCGGCCGCAAGCAATACCGCTATCACCCGCGATGGCGCGAAGTGCGGGACGAGGCGAAGTTCGCCCGCATGGCGCGTTTCGGGCGCGCCCTGCCAGCCCTGCGCAAGCAGTGCGATCGCGATCTTGCCGATAGTGGCTTGAGCAAGCGCAAAGTACTGGCGGCCGTCGTCCGCTTGCTGGAAACGACGTTGATGCGCGTCGGCAATGAAGAATACGCGACGGCCAACGACAGCTATGGGCTCACGACGCTGCGCAAGCGCCACGTCGACGTCAATGGTACGAAGATCACCTTCGAGTTTCGCGCCAAGAGCGGCAAGCACCACCGGCTGGGCCTCAGACACCGCCGGCTGGCGCGTATCGTGCGGGCATGCCAGGACCTGCCAGGTCATCGCCTGTTCCAGTATGTCGGCGACGATGGTGATCGCCATCCGATCAGTTCCGAAGACGTCAATGCCTATCTCAAGGAAGCGATGGGAGAGGATTTCACGGCCAAGGATTTCCGCACCTGGGCCGGCACGCTGCTCGCCGCCGCGGTCCTGTCGGCCCAACCCAAAGCCGACACTGCAACGGCGCGCAAGCAGATCATCAACGCCTGCATCGCCGACGTCGCCCGCGTGCTGGCGAACACGCCGGCGATTTGCCGGAAATGCTACGTGCATCCGGCAGTCGTACAGGCTTGGCAGGACGGCACGCTGGGCACGAAGCTCGGCCAACCCGGTCTGGACCTTGCCGCCCGCGAGGCGGCGCTTCTCAGGTTCCTGGACGGTCAGTGAGTCTGCTGCGGCCGGAACCGGCGCATCGCACCGACGTTCGGCCTGAAGCGCAGCAATCTCAGGTGACGCCATGAAGCTCGAAGGCATGGTTCCGAACTCCCCGGCCCGATTGCGCGAGTGGCTGCTGATGATCTTCGACGGCCGGCCGTTCCTTGCCTTCGCCGGGGTCAACGTTGCCTCCGCCGCGCTTGATATCGTGTGGCACCGGCAGGCGGCAGCCGATGGTTATCGCAGCGTCTACATACCGTTGCGGCGCGACGCCTTGGCCCCTGCCCAGCGCCTGGTCGAGCATCTGTTGTCGCAGATGGCGATGGGGCTGCCGCCCTCACAAGCCAGCGCCGCCGAACTGTTCGACATGGTCGACCGACGCGCTATCGCCGACGTCGACCGACCCGACTATGACGGCATCACGCCGGCCGATGCACTGGCTGCAGCGCCACGCGGACCATCGACAGCCACCGATCAGGGGGAAGATCGCCGGTCCGGCAAGCGCCGCGATATCAACGACCTCACCTGAGGCGGTGTTCAAGGAACAAAGCCGGTCGTCGTGCGTATTCTGACTGTAGCCGACATCGTTGCGTCAGGGACGCTCGATGAGCAGGCAGGCCGGACGCCCTTATGCCGACGGGGTGTCCGGCTGGCCGCGCATCCACTGATGAGTGATGCACCCATGCCGACCGAACGCACGCGCGCCGACTTTCCGACGGCGATCCGACTGACGGAAGTGGAGAATGCCGTCCTGAATGTCCTCGATGAGCGCGGCGTCAGGACCGGCGAGACCGTCTTCATAGGCGAGGTCGACATTGCCATGGATGCCCGCGGCTATAGCGGTCGATGGGTGGTCCAGGCCGTGGAGTCGCTGGTCAAAAAGGGCCTCCTGCAGCGCCGCGGCCCCAGCACTGTGGCACGGATGGACCATGCCACAACCATCCGCAGCGCACGCGCCCGCGCGACCTACCGGCGAGCCCGGCGGGCGGTGCCGATCTAGCCGCGGAATAGACCTGGAAACCCGCACCGACCATGGCGATAATCGCGCCATGCCTGACCATATCGGTATTGTCGCCTGCTCCGCCGAAGGGGCATCCCTGTGCTATCGGACGATCTGCGTCGATGGTGCACAGCTGCTGGGCCCGCACGCCCATCCCGAAGTATCGATGCATACGCCCTCGCTCGCCGACTATGTGGCGTGCCTCGACCGCGGCGACTGGCAGGGTGTGGGCGAGCTGATGCTGGCGTCGGCCAACAAGCTGGCGGCCATCGGCGCCGACTTCCTGATCTGCCCCGACAACCCCATCCACCAGGCGATGCCCTACGTGAAGCCGCGGTCTCCGCTGCCGTGGCTGCACATCGCCGAGGTCGTCGCCGCGCAGGCGGTGGTGCGCGGCTACCGCCGTCTCGGCGTGACGGGAACGCGCTGGCTGGTCGACAGCCCGGTCTATCCGGACGCGCTGACGGCCCAGGGCCTGGACTATGTGCGGCCGACGGCGGCTGAGCGCGACGAGACCAACCGCATCATCATGGACGAGCTGGTCTACAGCGTCTTCAAGCCCGAGGGGGTTGCCACCTTCCAGCGCGTCATTCAGCGGATGAAGGCCGACGGCTGCGATGCGGTGATTCTCGGCTGCACCGAAATCCCGTTGATCATCGACGAAAAGAACTCGCCGCTGCCGATCCTGGATTCCACCCGTCTGCTGGCACACGCCGCGTTGCAGCGCGCCGTGCACGGGATTGCAGCGGCGGCTTGAACGCCTGTCATCCCGAGCGTAGCGAGGGATCTCCCGCGAATAGCGCACCTCGCATCATCCGCAGGAGATCCCTCGCTGCGCTCGGGATGACTTCGGGCTACGCTCGGGATGACAAACGATGCCGACGACGTCTGCATTACGCCGGCAGGCGATCGAGCATGTCGGGCAGCAGGGCATTGAACTCCGCGGCGCGCTCATAGGCCACCCAGTGGCCGGCCTTGGCAATGTAGCGCAGGTCGATATCGGGCTGATGGCCGCGCAGCAAGCTCTCGCGCTCGGCCATGTAGGGATAGGCCGTCACGTCGAACTCGCCCCAGATCGCATTCAGACGGGTACGGATCTTGGGCAGGCAATCGCTCAGCACGCCGGCCTTCGACATCGTGCGGCTGCGGGTGAGCGCGCGTGTCGAGTTGAGGATCTGCATATGGACGGCGACGCCGTCGATCGACGCCGGATCGGCCACCATCAGCACCTCGAGATTGCGGCGCGCCTCGGCGGCGAGCTGCTCGGGCGACATGTCCGGCGTCAGCCGGTTCATGACGCCGCGGGTCTGCCGGCGCAGGCGAAAGCCGCCGGGGCCAACCAGCGTGACGCTGCGCAGGCGGTCATCGAGCAGGGTCGAGACATGGCCGCCGATCATGCCGCCGAACGAAAAGCCGCAGACGTCGTAGCGCCGCGCCGGCGGCAGGATCTGCTCCATCGCCGCCTTCACGCAGTGTGTCACCGACCAGACGTCGCGCACATCGTCAGGCGGATCGCTGTCGCCCAGGCCCGGTAGATCGGCGGCGTAGACCGTGTAGCGCTGCGACAGCGGCACGACGTTGCGGATCCAGTGAATCCACGAGCCGGAACCGCCGTGAAACAACACCAGCGGTGGCTTGCCGCTGTTGGCGCCCCACACATGCCACATCATGCGCCCGCCATTGGGCATCGGCACGCGCACGGCCTCGGCCCGAGACTCGATCTCGGCAATGTGCTCGGCGGCGGTGCGCCCGTCGTCCATGCGGGGCACGGCAGAGAAATCCGGCACCCATGGCGCAACGGCATTCATGACGCTTCCTTATCACGCACGAACCGCGCTGCGTATGCTCCCGGTGCAAGGCACCCTTCGACACACGGCAGCCAACAGAGGGCCCGGCGTACGGTACTGACAGTGGTCGCGGCTGGGTCGGGAGACGATGGATGGCGGGCGGGCCACTGGCAGGCATCAAGGTGCTCGAGATCGGACAGGCGTTTGCCGGCCCTCTGGCCGGCGCCATTTTCGCCGACATGGGCGCCGACGTGATCAAGGTGGAGAAGCCCGACGGCGGCGACGATGCCCGGCTGTGGGGTCCGCCCTTCGTGGGTGACGACAGCGCCATGTTCCACAGCAACAACCGCGGCAAGAAGTCGGTGACCTTGGACATCAAGGCGGCGGCCGACGTGGCCAGGCTGTTCAAGCTGGCGGGCGAGGCCGACATCCTGATCCAGAACCTGCGCCCGGGCATTGTCGATGATTGCGGCATCGGCCCCGACGCCATGCTGGCCGCCCACCCGCGGCTGATCTACTGCTCGATCTGGGCCTTCGGCGCCAAGGGGCCGCTGCGGCTGGCGCCCGGCTTCGATCCCCTGCTGCAGGCCTTTGGTGCGGTGATGACCATGA
>DATEIF010000792.1:0-4681 GCA_035279205.1 Vineibacter sp. | reverse complement strand
CGTTCGGCTCGCTGCACCCGCGCCATACGGTCGACCGCACCTTGGCCGAGCCGATCGCCATCCACGGGCTGGACAACGCCGAGGCCCGCATCGCCCGCGTGCTCGACGATGTCGGGCTGGGCCCGCGTTTCCGTTTTCGCTACCCGCACCAGCTCTCGGGCGGCCAGCGTCAGCGCGTTGCCATCGCGCGGGCACTGATCCTCGAGCCCTCCATCCTGCTGCTTGACGAGCCGACGTCGGCGCTCGACGTCTCGATCCAGGCCGAGGTGCTGAACCTGCTGGCCCGCCTGCGGGCCGCGCGCGACCTGACCTTGATCCTGGTGAGCCACAACCTCGCCGTGGTGGCCCATCTGTGCAACCGGCTGGCGGTGATGCAGGGCGGCGTCATCGTCGAGGAAATGACCATCGACACGCTGCGCCACGGCGAGCCGCAGCACGCCTACTCCCGCGAGCTGCTGCGCGCCAGCCTGGGGTACCATCGGTCGGAAACCTCCTCGCCCCGCGAGAGCGGGGCGAGGAAGGAGCCCGTGCCGTAGGCATGGGAAGGTGAGGGGTACGAACGTCTGGACCATGCCCGCAAAGCGCGGACTCGCCGTTCGTACCCCTCACCCTCCCGTGCTTCGCACGAGCCCCTCCCTCTCCCCGCTCTCGCGGGGCGAGGTATACTCACACCTTCCCTGACCGCGCGCGCCCTGCTAAGCACGCCATCATGTCGGCCGATCCCGGACAATTCACGCTGACCCTGCTGCAGGCCATCGTCATGGGCTTGCTGACCGGCATGGTCTACGGCCTGATGGCGCTGGGCCTGTCGGTGATCTTCGGCGTCATGCGCGTGGTGAACTTCGCCCACGGCGAGATGATGGTGGTGGGCATGTATCTGGCCTGGCTGGCGTTCGACCAGTTGGGGCTCGACCCATTGGTCTCGCTGCCCGCGGTCGCCGCCGCCCTGTTCGTCTTCGGCTATGTGCTACAGCGCACGGTGATCAATCCCTTCATCGGCCTGCCCGAGCATATGCAGTTCATGCTGCTGCTGGCGGTCGCCATCCTGCTGGTCAACGCCTGCCTCGCGATCTTCGGCCCCGACACCCACGGGGTGCAGGTCGACTACATGTTCGACTCCTTCAACATCGGTCCGCTGGTGCTCGATGCGGTGCGCGTCTACGCCGCGCTGGCCGCCCTGGTGGTGGCCGGCCTGCTGTGGCTGTTCTTCACCCGCACGCGCGCCGGCAAGGCGATCCGTGCCGCCGCCGACAACCATGTCGGTGCCCTGGTGGTCGGCCTGGACGTGCGTCAGCTCTATGCGGTGACCTTCGGCATCGGCGCCGCCTGTGTCGGCGCCGCCGGCGCCCTGATGCTGCTGATCGTGCAGGTCCATCCCTTCCTCGCCATCGACTACACGCTGCTGGCCTTTGTCATCGTCATCGTCGGCGGCCTGGGCAGCATGTCGGGCGCGCTGGCCGGCGGCCTGCTGATCGGCGTCTCCGAAGCGGTGGCCGGCGTGCTGCTGCAGCCGTCGCTGAAGAGCGTGTTCAGCTTCGGCCTGCTGATCCTCGTGCTGCTGCTGCGCCCGCAAGGGCTGCTCGCCCGCCGCTCATGACCAAGACCGTCTGGCAGCGGCTGACCGACGGCGTGCCCGCACGCGCACTGGGCGCACTGGGCCTGCTGGCGGCGCTGCTGCTGGCAGCGCCGTTCCTGCTGCGCGTCATGCCGGCCGGCGACTACTGGCTCTCGATCCTGATCCTGGTCGTCTACTTCTCCTACATCGGCCAGGCCTGGAACATCATGATGGGCTTCGCCGGCCAGCTGTCGCTGGGCCATGCGCTGTATCTCGGGCTGGGCGGCTACGTGGCGGCGGCGCTCTACGTCAATCTCGGCGTCGGACCGTGGCTGGGCGTGTTCGTCGCCATCGCCGCCGCCATGCTGGCCGGCGGCCTGGTCGGCTTCCTGGGCTTCCGCTTCTCGCTGGCCGGTGTCTATTTCGCGCTGCTGACCATCGCGTTTGCCGAGTTCACCCGCATCCTGTTCGACCATTTCAAGTGGGTCGGCGGCTCGGGCGGGCTGTTCCTCAAGGTCGAGGCCGACGGCAGCGCCTTCAACCTGCAGGGCAGCCCGCTGCTGTTCTACTACGTGATCCTGGCGCTGGCCGCCGCCGTCTTCGTGCTGTGCCGCTGGCTGCTGACCAGCCGGCTGGGCTACTACTGGCTCGCCATCCGCGAGGATCCCGAAGCGGCCCAGGCCGCCGGCATCAACGTGCTGCGCACCAAGCTGCTGGCGGTGCTGATCTCGGCCGGCCTGACGGCCGTGGGCGGCGTGTGGTCGGCCTTCTACTACAAGAACCTGTTTCCCGAATCGGCCTTCGCCATGGGCCGCTCGATCGAGGTCACCCTGGCGCCGATCATCGGCGGGCTCGGCACCTTGTTCGGGCCCATCGTCGGCTCCGCCCTGCTGGTCGGCCTGGGCGATCTCTTCACGACGCTGGCCGAGTACCTCGCCAACACCTGGGGGATCAAGGCCGCCGGCCTGAAGCAGATCGGCTATGGCGTCGCGCTGCTGCTGATCGTGATGTTCCGTCGCGATGGCGTCTGGCCGTGGCTGGCCCGCCATCTGGGCTACGATCGGCGGCGCGAGGAAAAGCCATGAGCGGCGCCCACCTGGCCGTGCGTGGCATCGCCAAGAGCTTCCGCGGCCTGCGCGCGGTGAGCGACGTCGCCTTCGACGTTCCCGGCGGTGCCATTCACGCCTTGATCGGCCCCAACGGCGCCGGCAAGACGACCTGCTTCAACATGATCGCCGGCGTCTTTGCGCCCGACACCGGCGACATCCGCCTCGACGACCGCTCGATCGCGGGCCTGCGGCCCGACCAGATCTGCGCCGCCGGCATCGGCCGCACGTTCCAGATCGTGAAGCCGTTCATGGGACTGACGGTCGAGGAGAACGTCACCATCGGCGCGCTGGCGCACACGCCGCATGTGCCCGAGGCGCGCGCCGCGGCGCGCCGGATCCTGCACGAACTGGGCCTCGATGACCGGCGCGGCGTGCGCGCCGCCAACCTGACCCTGCCCGACCGCAAGCGGCTGGAGGTGGCCCGCGCGCTGGCCACGGGGCCGCGGCTGCTGCTGCTGGACGAGGTGATGGCCGGCTTGCGGCCGACCGAGACCGACCAGATGGTGGCCTTCCTGAAGGACCTCAACGCCCGCACCGGCATCACGATCCTGCTGATCGAGCATGTCATGCGCGCGGTGATGGCGCTCAGCCAGCACATCGTCGTGCTCCACCACGGCGAGAAGATCGCCGAAGGCACACCGCAGGCCGTGACCCGCGATCCCGCCGTGCTCGAGGTCTATCTCGGGCAGGAGGGTCACTGACATGCTCGACGTGTCCGGCATCGACCTGCACTACGGCGACGCCCAGGCGCTGGCCGGCGTATCGCTGCATGCCGAGCCGGGCGAGATCGTGGTCATCGTCGGCGCCAACGGGGCCGGCAAGAGCTCGCTGATCCGCACCATCCACGGCATGCAGCGCCCGTCGGCCGGTCGTATTACCTTCGAGGGTATCGACATCACCGGCCGCCCGAGCCATGACGTGGTCGAGCGCGGCATCGGGCAGGTGGCGGAAGGCCGCCAGGTATTCCCCAACCTCTCGGTGCTGGAGAACCTGGAGATGGGCGCCGTGCCCAGACGCGCACGCGCCCAGGAGAAGGCGACCCTGGACCGCGTCTTTGGCCTCTTCCCGCGGCTGGCCGAGCGGCGCAAGCAGGCTGCCGGCACCTTGTCCGGCGGCGAACAACAGATGCTGGCGATCGGCCGCTGCCTGATGGGCCAGCCTAAGCTGATCATGTTCGACGAGCCGTCGCTGGGCCTCTCGCCGGCGATGACGCAGGAGGTGTTTCGCGTCGTGCGCCAACTGCATGGCGACGGCATGACGATCCTGCTGGTCGAGCAGAACGTGATGGCGTCGCTGAAGCTCGCCGACCGCGCCTACGTTCTGGAGAACGGCCGCATTGTGCTCAGCGGCACCGGCGCCGAACTGCTGGACAATGACGGCGTGCGGCAGGCGTACTTGGGATTGTAGTCCCCAGGGAAAAGAAATGAGGGAGGACATGTCGTTGCCGGATCGTGCCGCGGTGCTGGCGGCGCCCTTTGCCGAGATCGACTTGGCGCAGCCCGCCGTCAGCGTCGAACGCCGACCCGATGGCAGCCTGCTGCTGCGCTCGCCGGCGCCCCTGGCCGAGGCGCCGCGATCGGTGCCCGACATGCTGCATCGGCAGGCGCGCGACAACGGCGATCGCGTGTTCCTGGCCGAGCGTATCGGCGACGGCGATTGGCGGCGCATCACCTACGCCGAGGTTGCGCGCGCGGCGCGCCGGTTGGGCGCGGCGCTGCTGGCGCGTGGCTGCTCGGTCGAACGGCCGGTGTCGATCCTGTCGGGCAATTCCATCGACCATGCGCTGCTGGCGCTGGGCGCCATGGAGGTCGGCGTGCCGGTGGCGCCGGTATCGACCGCCTATTCCCTGATGTCGCAGGATTTCGGCAAGCTGCTGCATGTCGTGCGCCTGCTGACGCCGCGCCTGCTGTTCATCGACGACGGCGCCGCCTACGGCAAGGCATTGGCCGCGCTGCGCTCGGCGGGCCTGCTCGACGTTGTCGAGGTTGTCGTCGGCCGCAACCCGCCGCGTGAGCTT
>DATEIF010000791.1:0-18829 GCA_035279205.1 Vineibacter sp. | reverse complement strand
TGCACGGGGAAATGCGGGCGGGACGCCCGCGCTCCCAGGCAAAGAAAAAGCCCCGTGCGGTGGCCGCACGGGGCTGGATGATGGCTTTGCGCACCGCGCTCAGTGCAGGCGCTTGGGCAGCTCGGCGATCGCCTGGTCGATCAGCTCGCCGCCCTGGCCGGCGGCCAAGCGCTCCTGCATCAGCGCGCGGGTGGCGCTGATGGCGGCGGCGACGGCGGCGTTGCGCACGTCGGCGGCGGCCTGGGCCTCGGCATGGGCGATGCGATCCAGCGCCTGGCGCTCGCGCAGCTTGATCGCCGCCTCGAGCTCGGCCTCGGCCTTGACCTTCATGCGCTCGGCCTCGGCCTTGGCCTGGGCGATGATGCCGTCGGCTTCCTTGTAGGCCTCCGACTGCTTGCGCTGATAGTCGGCCAGCAGATCCTGCGCCTCGCGGCGCAGCGTCTCGGCCTCGTCGATCTGCTTGCGGATGCGATCGGCGCGCGCATCCAGCATGTCGGTCAGGGTCTTGCGGACCTTCCAGACCATCAGCGCGACGAAGATGACGAAGGCGACCGCGACCCAGAACTCGGGCGACTGCAGCAGCGGCTCCTTGTGGCCGTGATCGCCCTTGGGATCGGCGGCGTAGGCGGTGCCGAACATCAGGCGCCTCCCTTCAGTGCCGTGTCGACCGCGGCGGCGAGCTTGCCCTGGTCGGCCTGGGCGCCGGTCAGCTTGGTGAACGCCGACTGCGCGACCTCGGCCGCCATCGTCTTGACGCTGGCCATCGCCGTGGTGCGGGCCTCGGCGATACGGCGCTCGGCGGCGACCAGCTCGGCATTGATGCGGTCGCTGACTTCCTGCTGGCGGCGCGCGGATTCGGCGTTGGCCGCGTCCGTCGTCTGCCGCGCCAGGCCCTGGGCCTGGCTGCGCGCGTCGGCCAGCGCCTTTTCATAGGCGGCGATCACCGACTTGGTCTCTTCCTTCAGCTTCTGCGCCGTCTCCAGGTCGCCCTGGATCTTGTCCTCGCGCTGCTTCAGGACGCCGGCGACCTGTGGCATCGCCAGCTTCCACATGATGACGTAGAGGACGACGAAGCTGACCACCAGCCAGAAGAGCTGTGTGCCGAAAAAGGCTGGATCGAGTTGCGGCATGGGCCGTTCCCGCGAAGCCGTGCGCCGCCGCCGGCCTTACGACCGTCGGCGGTCAGCGGCGAGCGTGATCAGGTGAACAGGATCAGGAACGAGATCAGCAGCGCGAACAGCGCCACCGACTCGGTGAGCGCGAAGCCCAGCATGCCGATGCCGAACACCTGGCCGCGGGCGGCCGGGTTGCGGCCGATGGTGCCAACCAGGGACGAGAAGATGTTGCCGATGCCGGCGCCGACGCCCGCGAGGGCGATCACCGCAAGACCGGCGCCGATCATCTTTGCACTGGCGAGATCCATGATTTCGTATCCTTTCCGTTTTACCTTGATTGCCCTTTGACGCGCGCGATGCCGACCCTGGCGTTGCGCGAAAGATTGATCCGATCAGTGCTCCATATGGAGCGCATCGTTGAGATAGATGCAGGTCAAGATCGCGAAGACGTAGGCTTGCAGGAAGGCGACCAGCACCTCGAAGCCGGTCAGCGCCACGTTGACGGCCAGCGGCATCCAGCCGCCCAGCACGCCCAGCGCCACCACGAAGCCCGAGAACACCTTCAGCATGGTGTGGCCGGCCATCATGTTGGCGAACAGACGGATCGCCAGGCTGACCGGCCGGGTCAGGTACGACAGGATCTCGATCGGGATGATCAGGATCAGCATCGCCGCCGGCACGCCCTTGGGCACGAAGAACGACAGGAAGTGCACACCGTGCTTGATGAAGCCGATCACCGTCACGCCGATGAACACCACGATCGCCATGCCGAAGGTGACGACGATATGGCTGGTGAAGGTGAAGGCATACGGGATCAGGCCCAGCAGGTTGCCGGCCAGGATGAACATGAACAGCGTGAAGACGAACGGGAAGAACACCCGCCCGGCGTTGCCGGCCTGCTCTTGCAGCAGGTTGGCGACAAACTCGTAGGACATCTCCGCCATGGACTGCCATCGGCCAGGCACCAGCGCCCGCTGGCGTGTGCCCAGCACCAGGAACAGGGTCACGACCACGACGGCGATCGTCATCCACAGTGCGGAATTGGTGTAGGAGATGTCGACGCTGCCGAGCTTGAGCGGGATCAGCCGTTCGATCTTGAACTGCTCGATAGGACTCGCCACGCCATCCCCCAACTTGCTCGGCCGTGCAGACGGCCTCAGGAACCGTCGCTGCCGTCGCGCCGTCCCAGATAGGACGTGGCGCGGTAGACGTTCAACATGCCGGCGGCGCTGCCCAGAAAGAAGAACGCCACCATCAGCCACGGCTTGGTGCCGAGCCACAGGTCCAGCACATAGCCCATTCCGACACCGACGGCGACGGCCGCCACCAGCTCGGTGCCGATACGCATGGCCAGGCCGAAGCCGGTCATGGGCGGCTTGCCGCCCGGGACCGTATTGCCATCGCCGGACTGTTGCTTGTGGGCGGCTCGCGCCGCGGTCACCCGCGCGTCGAGATCCTCAAGCGACGTCGGCTTGCGCTCATCGGCCATGTTCAGGAGGCTTCCGAACAACAACGCCAAGCTTCACGCCAGCCAGACGCAGCAGCGCCGGGCCGGAGCAAAGCCGCGCGGAAACTAGGGAAAGCCCCGGGGGGTGTCAAGCTTCATTGCGGCACGGTTAAGGCGTTGAAAATGCCGCAGGATCGGGCTGTTTGGTGGGATTTCCATGCTCTCCCCGCGGTGCCGGCGGCTGCCGGGCGGATAGGTGGTTCGCAATTTCGCATGCTTTCGCCAGGGGGTCGGTTTCGTTACGCTCGCGGCAATCTCGAGGGACGCACCGATGGACGCGCAATCTGCGAACGGCCTTCCCGCCGACGGCTTCGTCGTTTTCGCCAAGGAAGAGTGTCACACCTGCCAGCTGGTGACGCCCGTGCTGCGCGCGCTGTCGCGCAGCGACCAGAAGCTGGCCATCTACACGCAGGACGATCCGGCCTTTCCGGCCGGTTTCGCGGTCATCGACGACACGGCGCTGGAGCAGTCGTTTCACCACGACATCGAGACGGTGCCGACCTTGATCCGCTTCAGCGCCGGCCGCGAGGTGGCGCGTACCGTGGGCTGGGATCGTGCCGAGTGGGAGCGCATCACCGGCCTGCAGGGACTGGGCGAGGGGCTGCCGGGGTTCCAGCCCGGCTGCGGGTCCAGGAGCCGCGAGCCGGGCGTGCATGAGCATCTCGTGGCCCGCTTCGGCAACCCCGGCCTGGGCGCCCGCAAGATCACCCTGGGCGACTTCGACGACGAGGCCGAGGCGTGCTTCGATCGCGGCTGGACCGACGGCCTGCCGGTGGTGGCGCCGACCGACGCGCGCATCCTGCGCATGCTGGGCGGCACCACGCGCAAGCCCGACGAGATCGTCGGCCTGATCCCGCCCAACCTGGCGCCGTGCACGGTCGAGAAGGTGGCGATCAACGCCGTGATGGCAGGCTGCAAGCCGGAATACATGCCGGTGGTGCTGGCGGTGGTGGAAGCCGCACTCGATCCGGTCTTCACCATGCACGGCCTGTTGTGCACCACCTGCTTCTCGGGCCCGGTGATCGTGGTCAACGGACCCATCACGCGCGCCATCGGCATGAACTGGGGCATCAACGCGCTGGGACAGGGCAACCGCGCCAACCTCACCATCGGCCGCGCGCTGCAACTGGTCATCCGCAATGTCGGCGGCGGGCGGCCGGGCGAGATCGACCGCTCCACCATCGGCTCGCCGGGCAAGATCAGCTGCTGCTTCGCCGAGGACGAGACCGATCCTGCCTGGCAGCCGCTGTCGGTGGCGCGCGGCATCGCGCCGGGCAAGAACGCGGTGACCCTGTTCCAGGGCTACGGCCTGCAGGCCTGCATGGACCAGCGCTCGCGCACGGCCGAAGAGCTGTCGCGCTCGCTGGCGCTGTCGCTGTCGGCGGTGATGCATCCCAAGCTCTACAGTGCAACGGCGGCGATGCTGGTGCTGTCGCCCGAGCACTATGCGATCTTCCGCAGCGCTGGCTGGGATCGCGCTCGCATCGAGGACAGCCTGCTGGCCGACTCGACTCGTTCGGGCAAGGATCTCGTGGCCGGCGCCCAGGGCATCGCCGAGGGCATGCCCGCGAAGTTCGCCGATACGATGGTGCCCAAGTTCTGGCGCGGCGGCCTGCTGGTCGTGCGCGCCGGCGGCCCGGCCGGCCTGTTCTCCGGCATCCTCGCCGGCTGGCCCGGGACCGGCATTCGCGATCAGACTCAACCCGTGACCAAGGAGATCCAGGCATGAGCCTCTCGATGCGTGATCCCACCGCCGAGACCGGCAGCCAGCGCCGGCCGCGCACGCCGCCGCCGGCGTCGCTGGAAGGCGCCACGGTGGCGCTGCTCGACATCGGCAAGCTGCGCGGCAGCGAGTACATCGACCGCCTGCAGGCGCGGCTCGACGAGCGCGGCATCGCGTCCAGGCGCTACCGCAAGCCGACGCCCTCGCGCGTGGCATCGACGGCGCTGCTGCAGCAGATCGCGGCGGAGGCGCAGGTCGCCGTCGTCGCGCTGGCCGATTGAGGCTCCTGCATATCGTGCAGTCTGCACGACATCGCTGATCTGGACGGACGCGGCATCGCCGCCGTCAACGTCACGACCGAAGTGTTCGCCGATGCGGCGGCGGTACAATGCGATTCGCTGGGCCTCGATCCGGCGCTGATCTACCTGCCGCATCCGATCCAGAACCGCACGACGGCCGAGCTGCACGCGCTGGCCGACGCCACCGTCGAGCGCATCGTGGCCCTGCTGCAGAAAGACAAGACGAAGGGCTGACGGAACCGCGCATTGTCGCTAGGGACTGAGGTACGGCCGCCTTAAGGCCGGCACCCCGAGTTCCCTGGCGACGGCGGCCAGCACGTCGGGGCTGAAGCAGTAGAGCCGCAGTGTCGTCACGCCGCCGTCGCCAACCTCCAGGCGCCAGATCTCGTTGAGGCCGTCGACCCCATCGAGAGTGCGGAAGCCGATGGCGATCGGTTCGCCCCGGTATTCCGCGACACGCCAGTGGGGGCTCTCGCCGAACCCCCGTGCCAGGTCGACGACGTGCGCGTAGTGGAACGTGACCTTGCTGGCCTCGAAGCCGTCGAACCTAGCGCCGCCCACCATGTCCACCGTGACGTCGGCGACGCAGAGCGCGCGCAGCGCCTCGATATCCCTGGTGCTCAACGCGGTCACGAAGCGATCCACCAGCTCACGCGGAACGGGCGAGGTCGGGGCAGGCGCTGCATCGGCGACCCGCAGGCGCGAGCGGCCGCGGTGCAGGGCGGATTTCACGGCACCCACGGTCGTCTTCAACATGCTCGCCGTCTCCTGCAGCGAGAAGTCCAGCACGTCCGACAACAGGACGGCAGCCCGCTCGCGCGGCGGCAGGGTGAGAAACAGCGCGCTGGCCGCGGTCCGCACATCGATCGCCTGGCCGGGCTGCGGGCTGTCCGGCGGTGGCGCGGCTTGCTCGGCGGCCACATAGGCGCGCTCCAGGTTGGCGCGGCGCAGCCGATCCACCCACAGGTTGGTCGCCGTGCGCACCAGGTAGGCGCGGGGATGGACCAGGTCGATATTCGCCTTGCCGAGTTGCCCGAACACCCGCACGAGCGCGTCCTGCAGCAGGTCCTCGCCGTCCCACAGGTTGCCGGTCAGCCCGCAGCAATAGCGCAGGAGGTCGGGCCGCAATGGCGCCAGGTCGTCGATAAACTTGCGCCATGGCCCGCGCACGTCGGCCTGGATCGCGAATACCCCATCTTCGTCCATCTCGACCTCCTGATGAGCCGTGGACCAAGAGACGGACAACACGAGCAAAAGGATACGCGATACCGTGCCCGACGTTCAGCTCAAGGCAGGCGTGGAGGTGAAGACGTGGCGGCAGTACAGTTCCGTTCTGGCCGGCCACAGGGAACCCGAAACCGATGAGACTTCGTTTCGAGCGGGGACGTCGCGATGATCTGCAGAGCTTGCACCCGGCCTATTTCGCCCTGGTGATGGCCACCGGCATCGTCTCTATCGCGGCTCATCTTCATCACCTGGCGCTGATGCCGACGGTCCTGTTCTGGCTCAATGCCCTGTTCTTTGCCGGGCTGGTGTGGGCGACGGGCGCGCGCATTCTGCGCTACCCGCAGGCCGTCGCCGCCGACCTGCGCAGCCACAGCCGCGGCGTCGGCTTCTTCACCACCGTGGCCGCGACCGCGGTGCTGGGCACGCAGGCCCTGCTGCTGACGGCGGCCACCGATGTGGCAGTCGCGTTCTGGGTGGCGGCGGCGATTCTCTGGGCCGTGGTGACCTACGGCGTGCTCGCCGTGCTCACCGTCAAGCCCGACAAGCCCAGCCTGGCCGAAGGCCTCAACGGCGGCTGGCTGGTGATCGTCGTGGCCGCGCAGTCGATCGTCGTCCTGACCGTGCTGGTGGTGTCGTCCGGTGTTGCCGCCGATATCCAGCAGCCGCTGATGTTCGCGGCGCTGGTGCTGTGGCTGGGCGGCGGTGCGGTGTACCTCTGGATCATGACGCTGATTTTCTTCCGCTACACGTTCGTGCACATGGCGCCGGAGGATCTCACGCCGCCGTACTGGATCAACATGGGCGCGGTGGCGATTTCCACGCTGGCCGGCGCGACGCTCACCGAGTACGCTGCCCTCTCGCCGGTGGTCAGCGACCTCATGCCCTTCGTGAAGGGCGGCACGCTCTTCTTCTGGGCCGTGGCCAGCTGGTGGATTCCGATGCTCCTGGTGCTGGGCGTATGGCGCTACCTGATCCGTGGCGTGCCGTTCGCCTACGATCCGCTGTACTGGGGCGGCGTCTTTCCGCTCGGCATGTATTCCGTCGCCACGTATCACCTGACGCGGATTCTCGAGGCACCGTTTCTGATGCCGCTGTCGCGCGCGTTCATGATCATCGCGCTCATCGCCTGGGCGGCGGCCTTGCTCGGCCTTGTCGACAGCCGCTTGAACCTGATGCTCCGCGCGCCATCGGCCGATTGAAGCCGGTCCCACCAGGATGCGAGGTGCTGCATGCACAGTGACATGCCCGTCCGCCGTCTGGCAGCGATAGGGATCGCTGCCTGGGTTGCGGTGTCCGTGATCCCGTCCGGCGATGCCCATGCCTGCGCCTGCTGCACGGATATCGGTCAGCGTCGCGTGGCGACGGACAAGCTGGACACCTATCGGCGCGGCGAGATCGACCGTCTGCGCTTTGCGCCGACGGCTGAGCTCTATACCGGCAGCGCCGGGCCTGAGGATCTCAAGGGTCTGCGCGCGGCCACGACGGACTACGGCCTGGAGGTCCGGCAACAGGACGACGGCATCATCTTCGAATTGCGCGACAAGGATCAGCGCGCGGGGACCTTGTCGTTGGTCTGGCCGGATGTGATCTCGATCTTCGAGGTCGATCCGCGGCAGGACAAGCGCGCCGGCGGCCTGGGGCCGCGGCTCTACAAGGAATGGAGCGTGACGGGCAAGATCACCGCCACCGGCATCTTCGAGCCCAGCAACGACGGCGGCACCCGCATCACGTTGATCCTGCAGGGCGGCGGCAACAGCTGCACCGGCGCCGAAGACTTCACCGACTGGACGTTGAGCGTTGATGGACCGAACGCGGCCTACAGCTTCATCGGTGCGCTCCTGCCGCCGCGCTAGCGTAGCTCGCGACGGCGGCAGCCGCCTACGGCTGGGTGGCGTAGAGCTTGACCACCTCGTGCAGGAAATCGCGGCCCTCGTAGAGCGAGCGCACGCGGATGCGTTCGTTCAGGCCATGCACGCCGTTCCCGTCGGGATCGCCGAACATGCCCGACAGGCCGTAGGTCGGGATGCCGGCCGCCAGCAGGTAGCGGCCGTCGGTGGCGCCGGTCGCCATGGTCGGCACCAGCGGCACGCCGGGCCACATCTTGGCGCTGACGGCTTCGACCGGCGCGAGGATCTCGCGTGACAGCGGCGGCGCCGGCACGGTCGCGCTCTGGCGGCCGGCGACGCTGACCGAGACCTTCGGGTCATCGACGACGCGGATCAGCTGCTGGCGCACCTCCTCGCTCGACGTGCCCGGGAACATCCGGCAGTTGACGTTGGCGCGCGCCCGCTGCGGCAGCGCGTTGCGCGCATGGCCGCCCTCGATCATGGTGGCAACGCACGTGGTGCGCAGCATCGAGTGCCAGCTCGGATCGCGCGAGACGATCGCGTCGGCCTTGGCATCGCCGGGATCGGCCAGCAGCGCCTTCATCGCCGTGCCGGTCTCGCCGCCGGTCACCTCGGCCATGCGCGTGAAGTACAGGCGCGTGGCATCGTTGAAGCGCACCGGGAACGAGAAGGCGCCGACTTTGCCCAGCGCCGCCGACAGCGCGTAGATCGCGTTCTCCTTCACCGGGCGCGAGCTGTGGCCACCGGCATGAGTCGTCTCCAGGCTGAAGTCCTGGTAGACCTTTTCGCCGGCCTGGATCCCCAGCGAGACGCGATTGCCCTTGTCGTCGAGCCGGCCGCCGGCGCCTTCGTTGAGCGCGAAAGCCGCCTCGATCCGCCCGCGGTGGTTCTGGATCAGCCAGCGCACGCCGTTGAAGGGCCATGCCCCTTCCTCGCCGCAGGTCAGCGCCATCTTGATGTCGCGCCTGGGTTTGAAGCCCTCCTGGCGATAGCGGATCAGGCTGTCGACCCACACCGCCGCCATCGCCTTGTCGTCGACGGCGCCGCGGCCGTAGAAGTAGCCGTTCTCCTCGACCAGTGTGAAGGGATCGCGCGTCCAATCCTCGCGCTTGGCTTCGACCACGTCGATATGGGCCAGCAGCAGGATGGCCTTGGCCGCCGGATCGCTGCCGCGCAGGATCGCTACCACGCCGCCTTCCTTGGGATGATCGGGCGCCGTGAACACCCAGACATCGTCGGCGGGATAGCCGGCCTGCGTCAGCCGCGCGGCCATGCGCTGCGCCGCCAACGTGCAGTCGCCGCCAGGATAGGCGGTATTGGTTTCGACCAGCTCCTTGTAGAGCACGCGGAAGGTGGCCTGGTCCGGCCTCGGCGGCGGCGTGGGATCGGCGCCGGCCTCGAACGGCAGGGCGAGCGTGGCTGCACTCAGCAGCACAAACCGCAGCATCCGCAATACGCTCATCGTCGGCGTTCCTCCCAGTTGAGGATCAGACACTCTGATGCTGCTGGGAGTATAGACGGAAATCACGCAAGCAGATGCTCACGCCACAATCGCACGGTGGAAAGCGTGTACTGTGTGCGCGCTGGCCTGTCGGCAGCCGCGCCGTTCAGGTCGGCAGTTCGTAGGTGGCGTCAAAAAGCAGCGGCTTGACCGCAAAGACCGCGCCACCGGCGTCCCTGACGATCCAATCGCCGGTGATGGCCTTGGTCGGCCCGCCGCCGGTGTCGATCGCCAGGTGCCCGCCCAATTGACCGCGCACTTTCTTCGTCAGCACGGCATCCTGCAGCCATGACGGCACCTCGGCGCCGGGCAAGTTCTGCACGGCCTCGACCACGACAGGCCGCTTGCGAAAGAGGGGCATGGAAGACTCCATTGTCGTCGCCTCCGGCACCAGATGAGTCGCTTGGCGGAAGCGCGCTGTTCTGCTCGATCATGTAGGTGGCGAGGGGGCCTGCGTCCATGCGTGGACGGCGATGTGCAACGGATTTGTAACGAGCAGCAGGGCAGCCATCGCGATACGCCGCCGCAACCTTGGCCCGCCATCAGCGCTTTGGCTTTAGCTTGTGTTCGACCAGGGAAGAGTTGTGATGCGGATCATGGTGCTTGTGCTGGTTGCCGGCTTGGCGGGATGTGCCTCGGTCAAGACGAGTGCGCCGTCGCGAACGGCGACTGAGCAGGAACTGATCTCGGTCGCCGCCGATCGGGCGGCTGAGGGGCTGGCGAAATCCGTGCGCGTGAACGGGCGCGCCTATCTCGATACGGTGTATTTCGAGGCCGTCGACGGCAAATACGCCATCAGCACGATCCGCAACGCGTTGCTGCGCAACGGCGTGCGCCTGATCGACGAACGCAGCCGGGCGGACTGCATCATCGAGGTCAGGGCGGGGGCATTGTCGATCGACGAGAAGGATTTCCTCCTCGGCGTGCCGGATCCCCGCACGGTGCGCTCGCCCGGATCGACGGCGCTGCCGCTCTACCGGTCGAACATGCGCAAGGGTGTGGCCAAGTTCTCGGCCTTCACCTACGACGCCCGCACGGGCGCCTTGATCGATTCGACCGAGGCCGTCTACGCGACGTCCGAAAAAACCAGTCACGAAGTCGTGCCGGGCATCACCTGGGAATCCAAGTGAGATGCACCGGCAGGCTCTCTCCGGGGCGAGTCGTCACGGCGCGTCCGGCGCGCGGCGGTGGGCAAGATCCAGCGTCATCTCGACGCGGTCGAGCCCGGGGGCAAAGCCGTCGGGCACGATCGTGCCGGCGACGAAGCCGAAACGCTCGAAAAAGCCGCGGCTCTTCTGTGACGTCTCGATGGCAACGGTCGTGAAACCGGCGTTGGTGGCGATCAAGTCGAGCCTGGCCGCCAGCAGATAGGCGCCGCGCCCCATGCGATGCAGGGTTTGCCGCACCATGCCCCAGCACAGGACCGCGGTGGCGGGATTGCCGTTCGACGGCAAAAACCCGCCGCAGGCGACGACATGCCCGTGGACATCTTCCATGACGAGATAGCCGCGGTTCAGATGGTCGAGGAAGTGGATGAAGTCCGCGCGCTCCTGCGGGGCGAAAGCGGCAGGCACGTTGCTGTCGAACAGCGCCAGGCAGGCGGCGCGATCCTCGCGGCGGTATGGCCTGAGGCGATCCGTTCCACGCGGCAGCGATTTGGCCATGGTCACGGACATGCCGGCGCCACCGAATTCCCGGTCGGGACCGCGGCTGACCTCGACATAGCCTGCGCATTGATAAAGTGCGGTCGCACGCGCGTTGAAGTCCTCGACCTGCAGTCGCACGACGCCGTGGCCACCGGCGATGACCTGGCGCTCCGCGTCCGCCAGGAGGCTGCGTCCGATGCCGCGTCCCCAATGGTCGGGGTCGACGTGAAGCGCGGCGATCAGCCCATCCTGCGCGTGGACCATGCCGATCACGGCATCGTCGGTGTCGGCGACGGTGATCTCGGGCCAGTCCGCATTCACATAGGTCTCAGCGATGGCGGCGGTGATGTAGTTCCGCGATGCCGACGGCGGCAGGTGCGGCGCGAACGCGGCATCCCACGTGCGGTGGAGCAGCCCGATCAGCGCCGCCCTGTCGGATGCGCGCGCCGGGCGCAGCGACAGGCCGGCGATCGATGGAAGGGCTGCAATGTCGGGGTGCATGTCAGGCCGCGCGTCTCTTCAGTGCCACAAGGGCGCGAGGATGATACCGGGTACTATGGCAAGAGAATGGTGGCGGCCCGTGCGCTGATATCCCATCGGGAACGGTGGTCGACTTCCAGCAGCAGCGTTACCCGATATCCGGTGTGGTTGATGCAAAGCCGTGCTGCTTCGCCCGCCACGCCACCAGCAGGGTGGGGAGCAACAGCGTGACGAGCGCCCACGGCAAGGCATCGACACCGCGAGTTTCCAGCAGGACGCCGCCGATCAACCCGCCGCCGGCGATGGCGATGTTCCACACCGTCACGATCATCGACTGCGCGACGTCGGCGGCGGCACCCGCGGTCCTGGCCGACGCCGTCTGGAACAGCGTGGGCGCGCCGCCGTAGGAGAGGCCCCACAGGCCGATGCCGGCGTAGACGACGGCGGCGCTGTCGCCCCACAGGCCCAGCGCGACGGCCGCCAGCGCGAACAGCGCCGTGCTGGCCAGCACCAGCGCGCGCAGCAAGCGGTCGATCAGCACGCCCGCAATCCATACGCCGGCCAGCGCCGCCACGCCGAAGACCAGCAGGACGATGTCGATCGCGCCCGCCAGGCCGGCCGGTGCGATGAAGGGCGCGATGTACGTGTAGAGAATGTTCTGCGCCAGCACGAAGGTCAGCGTGACGAACAGCACCGGGCGCACACCCGGCAGCATGAACACCGCCGTGATCGCCAGGCGCTTCTGCGCCGCCTGTCCGGGGAAGTCGGGGATCCGGGCAACGACCCAGCCGATCAGGATCACGGTCAGCATGCTCATGACGCCGAAGGCGACGCGCCAGCCGACGGCGCTGCCGAGGAAGGCGCCGGCCGGAATGCCCAGCGACAGCGCCAGCGGAATGCCGACCATCACGATGGCGATCGCGCGGCCCTTGAGCGGCCCGGGCGCCATGCGCGCGGCATAGCCCGCCAGCAGCGCCCACAGCAGCCCGGCGAACACGCCGGCCAGGAACCGGGCGCCCAGCGTCAGCATATAGCTGCTCGACAGTGCCGTGATCGTGTTGACGACGGCGAAGCCGCCGATGGCGAGCAGCAGCAGCGGACGTCGCCGCCAGCCCTGTGTTGCCGCCGTCAGCGGGATCGCCGTCGTCAGGGTACCGATGGCATAGAGCGTGACCAGCTGGCCGACCAGCGCCTCCGATACGCCCAGATCGGCGCCCATCGCCGGCAGCAGGCCCGCCGGCAGGGCCTCGGTGAGAACGGTGATGAAGCCCGCCATCGCCAGCGCCAGCAACCCCGACATCGGCAGGCGATCGGGCTGCGAAGAGGCTGCCGCGGCGCGCGGGCGCGCCGGCGTCTCTGCTGTGGTCGTCGTGATCGCTGATGTCATGGAAACCGCCCGTCGAACGCTGAAGCCGTCGTTGGCGGCATAGATAAATTCACGCGACATCAAGGAGAATTGCGCTGTAGTTCCTGACACATCGGACATATTTGTCCGCAATGCGATCGCACCAGCCGTCACAGGTGTCGGGCATGGATCGTCTCGGCTCGCTCAATGCCTTCGTGCAGGCTGCCGACGCGCGCAGCTTCACCGTCGCCGGGCGGCAGCTCGGTGTCTCGTCATCGGCCATCGGCAAGGCGGTGGCGCGGCTGGAAGCGCGGCTGGGCGTGCGGCTCTTTCACCGCTCGACGCGCAGCATCACGCTGACGGCGGAGGGCGCGCTCTTTCTCGAGCGCTGCCGGCGCATTTTCGGCGAGGTCGAGGCGGCCGAACTGGAACTGGCGCAGACGCAGGGCGCGCCGCGCGGCCAGCTGCGCGTCAGCCTGCCGCTGGTCGGCATGCTGATGATGCCGGCGCTCTGCGCCTTCATGCGCGCCTATCCCGCGATCGAGCTCCATCTCGATTTCACCGATCGGCTGGTCGACGTGATCGATGAAGGCCTCGATGCCGTGATCCGTGCCGGCGACATCGACGACTCGCGGCTGATGACGCGCGTGCTGGGCACGTTCCGCTTCAAGCTCGTGGGTGCGCCCGACTACTTCGCCCGCGCCGGCATGCCGCGGACGCCGGATGACCTGCTATCGCACGCCTGCCTGCATCATCGCTTCGCCACCAGCAGCAAGCTCGAGCGCTGGCCGCTGCGGCGTGGACGGCGGGACCTCACGCTCGACCTGCCGACGACGGCGGTGGCCAACACGATCGAGCCCTTGATCTATATGGCCGAGCAGGGTCTCGGTATCGCCTGCCTGCCGGACTTCGCCCTTCGCCGCCAGCTCGCGGACCGCACGCTCGTGGCCGTGCTCGACGCGCACCTCCATCATGCCGGCACGTTTCGCATTCTATGGCCATCCAGCCGCTACCTGTCGCCCAAGCTCAGGGTCTTCGTGGACTTCATGGTGCAGACGCTGTTCGCGGCCTGACACGGCGGGAGGAGTGGACACATCTTTTGAGCCGGATTTCTTGTCATCCTGAGCGAAGCGAAGGATCTTTTGAGCGGTCCTATCGCACGGGATCATCGATGGCGTACGGTGTCTCCGTGAGCCCCGCTCGTGCGAAGCGATGGTCTAAAAGATCCTTCGCTTCGCTCAGGATGACAGGGTGCATGCCCTTCCAGGAGATGTGTCCACTCCATAGCGCCTGCGCGGGGAGAAGGGATATCGCGCGTTCCTTCGGGAGATCAGTGAACCGTGTTCAGGACATGGGCGACGACGGGATGGTCGATGCCTTTCAGCGTCAGCGTGCGCGTGGGCGTGCCGGCCACGAGATCGCCGGCGGCCGCCGCGGCCTCGGCCGAGACCAGGATCTCGCCGGCCGCCGCCTGGGATTCCAGCCGGGCCGTCATGTTGACGGCGCCGCCGATGGCGGTGAACTCGCTGCGGAAGGTCGAAAACTCGCCGATCTCGACCGCGCCGGTGTGGACGCCGACACCGACGCCGAGACCGTCGAGCGCCAGATCACTATGACGCGATGCCAGCTCGCCCAGCGCCGCCGCGCAATGTTGCTGGATGCCGATCGCCGCCGTCACTGCCGCGCTGGCGTGCCGCTCGATCTTGATCGGAAAGTTGAAGATCGCCATCAAGCCGTCGCCCATCTGCTTGTTCACGATCCCGTCGTTGTCCCAGATGGCCTGGGCGCACTGGCCGTGGAAGGCGCTGACGATATCGCTCAGGACCACGGGGTCCATCCGCTCGGACAACGCGGTGTAGCCCCTGATGTCGGCGAACAGGATGGTGGCGGTCGCCGATATATGCCGCTGTTTCTTGACGAAGCGGAAGGAGCGCTCGCAGATCGTGCAGATGTTGGGGTTCATCTTGCTCTGGGTGACGCCGCAGACCCGAAACGGGAAAGCCAACGGACCGCGGATCGGGATCGGCACGCGCATCTGGTCCCAGCAACCGCGGCAGATGCGAGCGTGATCTCGTGCGGGCGATGGCATCTGACCCGATGTCCTGGTTTGATCGGCAAAAGGGCGCGCGCCGGTATCCGTCTGGTGTGCCAACGCGCCGTCAGCTTGTCGCTTTCGACCGCTTTTGGCAACGCCAAGTCATTGGTCGATAGCGGCAGGGATGCTCATGGCGGTGTCAGCCCGCCCGCCTCCCAGGCGCGGCGCGTGATGGCGTATTCCACGTCGCCATGCTCGCTGCCCGGCAGTGGATCCGGCCAGTCCTCATGGAAGGTCCTGGTGTGAACCAGGCCGGCCTTCTGCAGGACGCGGCGCGATGCGCGGTTCACCGCCATCGTCGTGGCCACGATGCGGTCGAACCCGAGCCGGGTGAAACCCGCGGCGACAAGCGCGCTGGCACCTTCCGAACCGTAGCCGCGTCCCCAGGCCGCCCGGCGCAGGCGATAGCCGAGCGCCGCCGTCCGTTCGGCGCCACCGGTCCGGGCGTGCAGGGAGAACCAGCCGATGAACGCGTCGGTATGCTTTTCGAAAGCGCACCACACATGGGCCTCGCCGCCGCGCGGCATCAGGAACGCCTCGGTTCCATCACCGCCATGGCGTGGCGTCGACGCGCCGCCATTGATGAAGCGCATGACCTCCGGGTCCTGTTCGAGCGCGAACAGGTCATCGCCCTCAGCCGCCGTGGATCGCCGCAGGACAAGGCGTGCTGTTTCCAGGCATGCCGTGATTGAAGGCGGGGCGGGCCGGCGGTCCATCAGCGGTTCGTTTTCGGGACGATGCGTCCAGAAAATCGCATCTGCGAGCCGATACCGGAACACCTCATTTTGGCCGGGACACTGTCGGCGGGCGTCTGCCGCCAGCGCATCCGCCCACAGGAGCACGCCGATGATCAGCGTTTGGGATCCCGTCACGGTCGGCCGGATCGATCTGCCGCACCGCTTTGCCATGTCGCCGATGACCCGCAGCCGGGCCGAGGACGACGGCACCCCGGGCGACCTTGCCGCCGAGTATTACAGCCAGCGTGCCGCGCTGGGATTGCTGATCACCGAAGGCACGCAGCCATCGGCGGATGGGCAGGGCTATCTCAACACGCCGGGCATCTACACTGATCGCCATGTCGCGGGCTGGCGGCGTGTCACGTCGGCGGTGCATGACCGCGGCGGCCGCCTTTTCATCCAGCTGATGCATGTCGGCCGCATGTCGCATCCCGACAACACGCCCCATCATCGCCAGCCCGTGGCACCGTCGGCCGTGGCGTCGGGCGAGAAGATGCACACGCGCGGCGGGTTGAAGGAGACTCCCGCGCCGCGGGTGCTGACGGAAGATGAGATCAGGGCAACGATCGCCGACTATCGCCATGCCGCCGTCAGAAGCATCGAGGCCGGCGCCGATGGCGTCGAGATCCACGGTGCCAACGGTTATCTCATCCAGCAGTTCCTGTCGCCCAACGCCAACATGCGCGCGGATGCGTATGGCGGCACGATCGCGAACCGGGCGCGCTTCGGGATCGAGGTTGCCGCGGCGATCGCCGACGCGATCGGACCCGACCGGACCGGCATTCGTCTGTCGCCGGGATCGCGGCTGGGCGGCATCGTCGAGGGTGACGAACTGGAGGCTCTCTACCTCCATGTGATCGGGGAACTCGCCGGGCTCGATATCGCCTATGTGCATATCGCGCATGGCGGCAACGATGCGCTCCTGAAACGCATCCGTGCGGCCTGGCCGCGGACCCTGTTGGTTAACCGCATCAATCGCCCGCTCGCGGCGGCCGTGGCCGACATCGACGCCGGCCTCGCCGACATCGCGCCGGTCGGGCGCTGGGCGCTGGCCAATCCCGATTTCATCGAGCGTTTCCGTCGTGGCGACGTGCTCAACGCACCCGATCCTGCGACGTTCTACAGCGCCGGCGCGCGCGGCTACACGGATTATCCGCGCCTGCACGACAACCCCGTGGCATCTTGACTGGATACAGTCATCGCCCGCTGGAATCAGCCGCAGCGAAGCGAAGGACCCTGCGGTGCGTCGACCCGCACGAACGCGCGGTCATGAGGAGGAAGAGTTTACCACAGAGGCACGGAGGACACAGAGAAACACAGAGAACGATCTTCGCGCGCGCCGAAGGTGCGCCATGGCTTATCTCCGTATGCCTCTGTGTGCTCAGTACTACTGACCTCAAGAATCGTCGCGCGCTGCGATGATTCTCCTTGCGGTGATTCGGCCAGTGAAGGCCGTCCTGGCGACGGCTGGGACCGCGTCGCTCCAGCGGCGCTCATGATCCGCCGCTGCGCGTCGGGGCGTCGCTGGAGCGACGCGGTCCGACCCGTCACCAGCGCCATCACGCACTCGCTTCACCATACTTTGGTTGCGGCCAACGGCTGCGCTGTACCTGAAAGGAAACTGGCTAAGGCAGATCGACCACACGCTGGGGGCGCGCCACTCCGTGGCGCGTCAGGTGTTGATCCAGACGAAGACGTGCGACGGAGTCGCGCGCCCCCAGCGTCTGTCCGCAGGACCGTGCGCCGTTTCAGCCTTTGAACCGCTCCAGACCCGGCACGAAACGATCGAGCCTATGGCGGGGCCGTCCCTTGCATGGAAGGAAGAGCGGAGAGGGAGCGCATCCAGTGCGCGAGCCGCTGCCGGCCGGTCGTGAGATCGACGAGGCGGCGCTGGTGCGCCATCTCGACGGCGACGGCAAGGATCAGATGCGCCATGCGGGGCGGTCCCTGCATCAATGGATCGCTGACGTGGTTCTCGAAGAAATCCGCCATGCGCTGGGCCCGCGCCGACTCATGGGCGAGCGTGGTCGGCGAACGCTCGTTCTCGGGCCGGACCATTTCCCGCCCCCACACGGCGATGCCGTCGCACATGCTGCGTGCCGTGAACTCGAGCCGCAGGTACGCCCAATCGGGCGCGTGCGATGCGTTGTGGAAGCGCGGCTTGCCGTCGAGGCCGTCGAGATAGGCGCAGATGATCTGGCTGTCTTCCATACCGGCACCGGTATCATCGACGAGGTAGGGCACGCGGCCGGAGGGATTGATTTGATAGTAGGGACTGCCGGGGGCGCGTGTCTTGGCCTCGACGATCTCGACGCGGTCCGCGAGCGCCTTCTCCATGACGATGATGCGCGCCAGGCGGGCGTAGGGCGATGTGTAGGTGACGTAGAGCTTCATGTCGTGGGCCATCCAGGTTTGTCGGCGCCGGTGACGTGCCCGCAGCGGAAGTACGCCACTTGCTCAACGTGCGACGCTGGATGAGCCGCTGCGGATCGCGTGCCTCGGGAAAGGTCGGACCGCGGTCTAGAATTAGTCCTTGAGAGGCGGAGCAGCCAGAGCAATGATCGCAGGTCCATCTTTCATTTTTGAAAAACATGGACTGGGATGATTTCAAGCACTTTCTCGCCGTCGCGCGGGGCGGGAGCCTGACGGCGGCCGCACAGACCCTGAAGAGCAGCCCGGCCACGGTTGGCCGTCGTGTCGCGGCGCTCGAAAGAAAGCTCGGCACCAGGCTGTTCGACCGCAGGCAGAGCGGCTACGCGCTGACCGAAAGTGGCAACGCGATCCGGGTGAAGGCGCAGGACATGGAAGACGCCATCATCTCGGCGGAGCGGGAGGCGCTCGGCCGCGACCTGCGCGCGACAGGCAAAGTCCGCGTGGCGGCGTCGGACGACATCGCAGCCCATGTGATTGCGCCCAGCCTCGGACAGTTCCGGCGGCTCTACCCCGGGATCATGCTGGAAATCGTCGCGCGCATGGATCTCGTCAATCTGTCCCGCCGCGAGGCCGACATCGCCTTGCGCGGCGTACGGCCCACCACGGGGGATGTCGTGGTGCGTCCGGCGGGCATTTGGCCGTACGGCCTCTACGCGTCCCGGAGTTACTGTGAGACATACGGCCTCAGGCCCGGACACCTCGACTTTTCACGCGCTGCGATCATCACGTGGACGGAGCCATACGCCCATCAGCGCGGCGGTCCCTGGTTCGCCAGGCACGCAGCCGGTGCGACCGTGGCGCTGACGTCGGATTCGCCCCGCGTGCACTTCGCCGCCTGTAAGGCCGGTATTGGGGTGGCAATCCTTCCCAGTCG
>DATEIF010000790.1:0-2993 GCA_035279205.1 Vineibacter sp. | reverse complement strand
TCCCGCCCGCTCATGAGCGGGCCGGAGGCCCGCGGTCCCAGGGATCGACGCATGGCATTCAGCCGTCCTTCGGCGTCTGTGCGTCCCGGGCGGCGAACTCGTCGGGTCGCAGTTGGCGGCCGACCCGATCCAGCAGCGAGGTGACGAAGCCCGGCTCGTTGCCCTGGTAGAACTGGCCGGCGACGCGGGCGTACTCCGAGAGCACCACGGGCGCCGGCACGTCACGGCGGGCCTTCATCTCGTGCACGCCCGTCACCAGCACGGCGCGCATCAGCCGGTCCAGGCGGGCGATCGTCCAGTCGCTCGCCAGCGCGCCCTCGATGAGGGCCATCAGCGCCGGCTGGTCGGCCTCGACGCCGCTCACCAGCGATTTGAAGAACGGCCGGTCGGCTTCCGCCGGCATGCCAGCATCGCCGCCCTCAGCAACGCGGAACTTCAGGAACTGCTCGACGACGTCGCTGGCCTTGTCGTCGCTCTGCAGCATCTGGAATACGGCCTGCACCGCCGACAGCCGCGCCAGGCTGCGGGCGTTGGCGCCTGAACCGGATTTACCTGCCGCCGCCGTCACGATGCCACCCGGTAGGTGTGGCGCAGCGCCATCATGCTGAGCGCGGCATAGGCCGCGTCGGCGCCCTTGTCGCCCTCGCCGCGGCGGGCGCGTGCCCAGGCCTGCGCGTCGTTCTCGACCGTCAGGATGCCGTAGCCGATGGCCAGGCGCCGCTGCACGGTGAGGTCCATCAGGCCGCGCGCGCTCTCGCCGCAGACATAGTCGTAGTGCGAGGTCTCGCCGCGAATGACGCAACCCAGCGCGATGAAGCCCTGGTAGCGGCCACTGTCGGCGGCCATGGCGATGGCGCCGGGAATCTCGAAGGCGCCGGGCACGCCGAGCCGCTCGCCCACGACCTTGTGGCGCGCCAGCTCGGCCAGCGCGCCGGCGGCGAGTTCATCGGCAAGCGCCTCATAGAAGCGCGCCTCGACCACCAGCACGCGGGCGCCGGCCGGCAGCGGCGTGACGAGGGGTCGGGCGCCGCGTTGAGCTTCAGCCATGGATCAGGACTCCGAGTCGATCAGCGGCAGCGGGCGCTGCTCGACGGTACGCAGCGCAAAGCCGCCAACGCCAACCAGGTTCTTCTTGGTGTTGGTCAGCAGGATCATCTTCTTGATGCCAAGGTCGATCAGGATCTGGGCACCGACGCCGTAGTCGCGCAGCTCGCCGACCGGCGTCTCGATCGCCTGTCCGGCGTGACGCTTGCTGAGCGCCATCTGCACGTTGAGCGGTTCGCGGATCAGCACCACGACGCCCCGGCCCTCCTGGGCGATCAGGCGCATGGCACTCTCGATCTCACCGCCACGGCCCGGCAGCTTCTCGCCCAGCGAGTCGGAGAACAGGTTCATGGCGTGCACGCGCACCAGCACCGGCTCGTCGGTGGCGACGTCTCCCTTCACCAGCGCCACGTGCTGCGCCTTGGTGGCCTTGTTCATGTAGACGATGGTGCGGAACTCGCCGCCATAGCGGCTGTCGATCGTGGTTTCGCTGAGCCGGCGCACGATCGAGTCGTACTTGCGGCGATAGCCGATCAGGTCGGCGATGGTGCCGATCTTGAGCCCATGCAGCTGGGCGAAACGGATCAGATCGTCGCGGCGCGCCATGGTGCCGTCGTCGTTCATGATCTCGCAGATCACGCCGGCGGGCTGCAGGCCGGCCAGCCGCGCCAGGTCGACGGCGGCCTCGGTATGGCCGGTGCGCTCCAGCACGCCGCCTTCGCGCGCCACCAGCGGGAAGACGTGGCCGGGCGAGACGATGTCCTGCGGGCCGCAGCTGGGGTCGATGGCCACCGCGACGGTGCGGGCGCGGTCGGCCGCCGAGATGCCGGTGGTGACACCCTCGCGCGCCTCGATCGACACGGTGAAGGCGGTGCTGTGGCGGCTGGCGTTGTCACGCGCCATCAGCGGCAGGCCAAGCTGCTCGCAGCGCTCCTTGGTCATGGCGAGGCAGATCAGGCCACGGCCGTAGCGGGCCATGAAGTTGATGGCCTCGGCCGTCGCCATCTGCGCCGGGATGACCAGGTCGCCCTCGTTCTCGCGGTCCTCGTCGTCGACCAGCACGAACATGCGGCCGCGGCGGGCTTCCTCGATCAGAGCCTCGGCCGGCGCCTTCATTTCCTGGAACGTGACGCGCCAGGGCTCCTTCTCGACGACACTCATTGCCGTGTCCTTTCCAACAGTCGCGCAACGTAACGCGCGAGCATGTCAGCCTCAAGATTGACCGGATCGCCCGGCTTGGCGTGGGCGAAGGTGGTCTCGGTCTGGGTGTGCGGGATGATGTTGACGCCGAAACGGTTGCCGTCGACCTCGTTGACGGTCAGCGACACGCCATCGATCGCCACCGAGCCCTTCGACGCCATGAAGCCGGCAAGCGCGTCGGGCACCTCGAAGACGAAGCGGATGCTGCCGCCCTCCGGGGTCATCGACACGACACGGCCGACACCATCGACATGGCCGTAGACCAGGTGCCCGCCCAGCTCATCGCCCAGCTTCAGCGAGCGCTCCAGGTTGATGCGCCGGCCGACCCGCCAGGTGCCCAGCGTGGTCTTCGACAGGGTCTCACCCGAGGCGTCGGCCGTGAACCAGCCGCGGCCATCGGTTTTGCCCTTGCTCGTCACCGTCAGACAGCAGCCCGAACAGCAGATCGAGGCGCCGATCGGCACCGCATCCATGTCGAAGCGGGTCGCGATGGTGAAACGCGTGTCGCCGGCGCCTTGCGCCGGCTTGATGTCGGTAACCTCGCCGACGTCGGTGATGATGCCTGTAAACATGGCGGCGAACCTATGCGCCTCGTGCCCAGGTTTCCAGCACGTCGTCACCGGTTTCGCCCAGCGACCGCCGGCTGAATCGTCGCGCCGCCGCCAGCCGCTGCAGCCCGTAGGCGCCGACGCCGGCAACCCCGTCGCCGCCGATCATCACCCCGGCGCGGAAGATCGCCAGCCGGTCGA
>DATEIF010000789.1:0-4427 GCA_035279205.1 Vineibacter sp. | reverse complement strand
GACCTCATGGTGACGGCCGATCACCCCGACAACGTCGCCGCCCTGGCGCGCGCGGCGGCCGATGCCGGCGTGGTGCTGTCGGTCGTGGTCGATATCGACCCGGGCCTGCACCGTACCGGCGTCGCCTCGCCGGAAGCGACCTTGGCGCTGGCGCGGCAGATCGCGGCGCAGCCGTCGTTGCGTTTCGCCGGCGTGCAGTTCTATTGCGGCCGGCATCAGCACATCGAATCCTATGCCCAGCGCCGCGACGAGATCACCGAGCGCACGGGATACCTCAAGGGCATCGTCGAGCAGCTAACAGCGGCCGGCCTGAAACCGGGGATCGTGACGGGCGGCGGCACCGGCACGCATTTCATCGATGCGGCGCTGGGCATCTTCACCGAGTTGCAGGTCGGCTCGTATGTCTTCATGGACCATCAGTACAACGTGTGCGACCTGCGCGGCGACGGCCGCCTGCCGTTCGAGCAGGCATTGCAGATCGATGCGCGCGTGGTGAGCGCCAACACGCCTGGCATGGCGACTATCGACTCCGGCCTGAAATCGATGGCGACCGAGGCCGGTGCACCGCCGATCCTGACCGGCGTGCCCGAGGGCACGAGCTTCCGCTTCGCCGGCGACGAGCATGCGCGCATCACCTATCCCGAGGGCGCATCGGGACCGGGCATCGATGCGATCGTGACCCTGGTGCCGCCGCACTGCGATCCGACGGTGAACCTGTACGACGCCTACCACGTGGTGAAAGGCCATACCCTGGTCGACATCTGGCCGATCGCCGGGCGCGGCCGCAGCCGATGACCGAAGACCTGGGAGCGCGGGCCTCTGGCCCGCATTGGCGCGCAGCGCCAACTACACTGGCGGGCGCAGGCGGGCGGGACGCCCGCGCTCCCAGGGCATGACGATGACCGAGGACGAGCTGCAGGGCCTGATCGCGACCATCCTGCCGGCGATCGACCACCACGGTGTGGTCGTCGAGGAGGCGCAGGACCAGGATGTGCGGCTGCGCTTTCCGTTCCAGCCGGCGCTGATCGGGCCGGGCGACATCTTCTCGGGCCCGGCGCTGCTGGGCTTCGCCGACACCGCGATCTTCGCGGCGATCCTGGCGGCCAGCGACGGCCGCTCGCTGGGCATGGTGGCGACGATGACCACGACGTTCCTGCGCCCGATGCCGGCCAGCGACGTGATCGCCATCGCCCGCGTCATCCGCAAGGGCAAGCGCATGGCCCATGCCGAGGCGTGGCTGTTCGATCACACGCCGGTCGAAGCCGTGCTGCACGCCACGGCCAGTCTGGTGCTGACGCCCCGCACCCTCTAGCAGGCCGAGGCGACCTGGGTCGGCATGACGCGCAGGCGTACCAGCGGCGTCAGCAGCACGACGGCGAAGGACGCGGTGAAGCCGAGCGCAATGGTAAGAATGGCGATCTCGTAGCCGAAGGTGGCGCTCAGCCAGCCACCCAACAAGGCGCCGATCGGGCGCATGCCGTAGATCGCGACCTGGATGGTGGCGTTGACCCGGCCCAGCAGCTCGGGCGGGGTGACGAGCTGGCGCACCGTGGTCTGGCAGATCAGCCACAGCATGGGGCCGAAGCCGACCAGGAAGTAGGCGATCGCGGGCAGGATGGTGCCGGGCATTCGCACCGACAGCAGGAGCAGGACACCGGCGACGGCCGAAACGCCGGGGCCGAACAGCAGGGTGACATTGGGCGGCAGGCGGGTCAGCAGCGCGCCGCCCGACAGCGCACCCACGATCAGGCCGGCGCCGTAGGCCATCTGCACGGCGCCGGTCTGGCGCGGATCGAGCGCCAGCACTTTCAACGCGAAGGGCACGAAGATGGCCCACAGCGCGAAGAACGACATGTTCCAGAAGATGGCGCACAGCGCGATACCGCGCAGCAGGCGCTGGCGCAGGACAAAGGCTGCGCCTTCGCGGATGGCGGCGAGGATCGGCTGGCGCGCCGAGGGTGGGATGGCGATGGCGCGCCGATCGAGCCCGGCGAGCCAGATCACGGCAAACAGCGCGGCCACGATGGCCAGCGCATAACCCCAGGTCGGCGACAGCCGCGTGGCGAGCTCGCCGACGATGAAAGGCGCCGCCAGGGTGGCGGCGGCGCGACCGAGCTCGAGACGGGCGTTGCCGGCGGGCAGCTGCTGCGGCGAGACCAGGCGCGGCACCACCGCCGTGGCCGCCAGCACGAACGATACGGTGCCGGCGGCACCGACGAAGGCAGCACCGGCCAGCGGCCACAGCAGGTCGGTCAAGGCGGCGCCCAACGCCACCACGGCGGCCGCCAGGGCCAGCACCGGTGCAATGACCAGCACCACAGGCGCGGTGAGGCGGTCGACGATGATTCCCGCCGGCATCGACGCCAGCAGCCAGGCCGCGCCCTGGATCGCGACCAGGACACCGACCAGGCCCGGGCCGGCATCGAGCAGCAGGACGGCAGTCAGCGGCAGCGCCGCCAGCGCCAACTGATCGGCGGCATGAACGCCGACGGTAGCGGCCTGCAGGCGCAGGAAGGGAGGGAGGGACATGGATAATCCATCACGATCGGGGGTGAGGCGATGGATAAGGGGGCAGGCCGGCGGCGGCACTCCGCGATACGGCGTCGAATTCGAAGGTGAATAGTCCCAAAGCGTGCCGAATCTCGTCGAGCGTCGCCTGAGTCAGGTCCCGCGCCGCTGTCGTGCCCTGGCGCAGCACCTCCAGCACATAGCCCGGATCGCGCGCCAGCGCCGCGCGCCGCGTCCGGATCGGCTCGAGGAGGGCCTGCAGGACGTCCTCGAGCCGTCGCTTCACTGCCACGTCGCCCAGCCCGCCGCGGCGGTAGTGCGCCTTGAGGGCGGCGACGGTGTCGGGGTCGGCGTCGAACGCATCGAGATAGGTGAAGACCACGTTGCCTTCGACAGTGCCGGGATCGTCGACGCGCAGGTGGTTGGGGTCCGTGTACATGCGGTGCACGGCGTCGCGGATCACGTCGGGCGCGGCGGACAGCGGGATCGCATTGCCCTGCGATTTGCTCATCTTGGCCGTGCCGTCGATGCCCGGCAGCCGGCCGACGTTGGGGATCAGCGCACAGGCCTCGGGCAATATGTCGTGGCCGACCTGCCGGTTGATGCGCCTGGCGATCTCGTTGGTGAGCTCGATGAGCGGCAACTGGTCCTCGCCGACGGGCACGACCGTGGCCTTGAAGGCCGTGATGTCGGCGGCCTGGGCGACCGGGTAGCAGAGAAAGCCTGCCGGTATGTCACGGCCGAAGCCGCGGGCGTGGATCTCGTCCTTGATGGTTGGGTTGCGCTCCAGCCGCGCCACGGTGACGAAGTTCAGATAGAGCGTCGTCAGTTCCGCCAGCGCCGGCAGGCCGGACTGCACGCAGATGGTCGTCTTCGCCGGATCGATGCCGACCGCCAGATAGTCGAGCGCCACCTCCAGCACGTTGCGGCGCACCTTGCCGGGATCGTGGGCGTTGTCGGTGAGCGCCTGGGTGTCGGCCAGCAGCAGGAACTGCCGGTGCGACTCCTGCAGGGCCACGCGATTCTTCAGCGAGCCGGCATAGTGCCCTAGATGAAGGGGCCCCGTGGTCCGATCGCCGGTGAGGATGATGGGGCGGGTATCGGTTGCGATAGACATCGTGACGTCTCCAAGAAGGGAGCCGCCGCGACGGAACATGCTGTCGGAAAACGACCTGTGCCTGCCCGATCACGGCGGCAACGGTCGCACACAAGAAGGCTGACGTGCCGCTCCTAGAAGGAGCGCCACCAACGAAAACGGATCAGGCGATGCGCGTCAGTCATGGCGGGAGCCAGATGCCATGGCGCGCCCGCCGGCGCAAGGGGCGCGCGCGGGCGTCATCCCGCCGGGATCAGGTCCGACGCCTTCTCGGCGATCATGTTGGTCGCGGCATAGGTGTTGCCCGACACCATGGTCGGCATCACCGAGGCGTCGGCGACGCGCAGGCCCTGCAGCCCGATCACCCTCATCGACAGCGGATCGACCACGGCCATGGGATCGGTGCCGATCTTGCAGGTCCCGACCGGATGGTACGTCGTCGAGCCGGTGGCTCGGGCATGCGCCATCAGCTCGTCGTCGCTCTTGATCTGCGGTCCGGGGAAGTTCTCGTGGTCGACATAGTCGGCCAGCGGCTTTGTCGCCAGCAGTTTGCGCAGGTACTTCATCGCCGCCAGCAGCGCGTCGCGATCGATCTGGTCGGCCAGGTAGTTGGGCTGGATCTCCGGCTTGGCTGTCGCATCGGCGCTCAGCGCCTTCACATGGCCGGTGCTTTCCGGGCGCAGTTGCGAGGCGCCCAAGGTCATGCCTGGCCGGGTGTCCAGCACCGTGGTGCCGTAGCGGCCGCCGCCGTAGCTCGCCGGTGCGAAGTAGAGCTGCATGTCGGGGGTGGCGAGGCCCGGCCGCGTCTTGAAATAGCCGCCGG
>DATEIF010000788.1:0-3024 GCA_035279205.1 Vineibacter sp. | reverse complement strand
GCCTTGAAGCCGCGGACATAGTCTTTTCCCATGTCGTCGTTCTGGTACAGGATCGCGACCTTGGCGTCGGGCTGGTTCTGCAGCAGGTATCGCGCGTAGACCTGCGCCTCCATCTCGTAGGACGGGTAGAACGACGTGGTCCACGGGAAGTTGACCGGGTCGTTCCATTTCGAGGCGCCGGTCGAGATCAGCAGCTGCGGCACCTTCTTGAGGTTCATGTATTTGTGCACGGCTGTGTTGGTCGGAGTGCCCACCGAGTTCACCACCGCCAGGACCTGGTCGTTCTCGACCAGCCGCCGTGTCTGCTCGACCGTCTTGGGCGGGCTGTAGGCATCGTCGAGCACGATCATCGCGACCTTGCGGCCGTTAACCCCGCCCTGCTCGTTGGCCATCTTCCAGAACGCTGTGGCGATCCGTCCCTGGGTGCCGTAGGCCGACGCCGGTCCACTGAGCGGCTGCGTCTGGCCGACCCGGATCTCGCTGTCGCTGACACCGGGCCCGTACTTCGGCTGCGCCGACGCCGGCGCCAAGAATGCCGCGGCCAGCAGACAGGCTGCCGCGCCAACCAGGCTTCGCATGACTTCCCTCCCACAACCACGCTGGGTCCAACTGCCGGGATCCCTTGCGGGCAAGGTAGGGTCGTCCTCAGGGTCGATATACGCGATTTTGAGAAAAATACTTTGGCTGAAATGCGAAAAGTGAACCACACTGCTTGCTCGCTCCGCGAAGCGGGGAGGAAGGTTGAACGGTCGTGGACCAGTTCAGGGTGATCCTGGCCTATGTGAAGCTGGTGGAGCGCGGCAGCTTCACGGCCGCGGCGGAGCATCTCGACGTCTCCATCTCATCGGTGACCAAGAGCATCGCCCAGCTCGAGAAGTCGCTTCACGTCCGCCTGGTCAACCGCACCACGCGCCGCATCGCCCTGACGGACGAGGGACGCGAGTACTACGAGCGTTGCCGCCGAATCCTGGAAGACATGGAGAACGCCGATCTGGCCATGCGCCAGGTCAGCACGACGCCGCGCGGCCGGCTGCATGTGTTGATGCCCGTGGCGATCGGCCGGCTCCATATCGTGCCGGCGCTACCACGCTTCACGGCGACGTATCCGGATGTCAGCCTGCACCTGACCTTGAGCGACCAGCACATGGACCTGATCGCCCACGGCATCGACGTAGCGATCTGGGTCGGGGAGATCCCCGATTCGAGCATGATCGCCAAGCTGCTGTTGCGCACGTACCGGCTGACATGCGCCACGCCGGACTATCTCAGGGTCCACGGGCGCCCCGCGACACCTGATGATCTCGCCCATCACAACTGTCTGACCACCACGAGCTGGCGGCGCGGGCGGGACTGGCTGTTCCGCACGCCCGAGGGTGAGCGAACCGTTCCCATCCGCGGCAACCTGCTGCTCGACAACGGCGATGCCTACCGCGAAGCGGCGCTCGCCGGTCTCGGCATCGCGCAGGCGGCCTCCTATCTCTTCGGCGAGGATGTCGCGGCGGGGCGACTGGAGCCAGTGCTGGCCCAGTACACTGCACCGGGTCAGGATTTCTGGGTCGTGTATCCCAGCAGCCGGCACGCCGCGCCCAAGGTCAAGGCGTTCCTCCGATTCGTCGGCGAGACATTCAAGGCGCTGCCCGCCATCGTTTCCACGCCGCCCCTGGCGCGACAACAGGTCCTGGTCGGCGGCGACCGGCGCCAGCCACCGAAGCCCGCATCGACGCCCAGGCGCCTCACGCGTCGCAGCGGCTGAGATTGATGGCGCCGCTCTGCGGCGGCTGCAGGCCATGCTCGACCAGCGCGGCGAGGCGGCGCAGCAGCTGTGCCGCCTGCCCGGTACCGACCTCTTCGATCAAGGTCTCGGCCGTGACGTTGAGCAGCGCGTTGCCGGCGAGGTCGCGGTGCGCATCCGGCAGGGCCGCCACCGCATCGGCGATGCGGCGCATGGCCTGGCGCAGGTCGGGCAGGCGGTCGGGACCGGCATCAGCAGCGGATATCGGCATCCTACTGCACCAGGCGCAGGCCAGTGTTGGCGGCGTGCACCGACGCCGCGCGCGCCGCGCCCGGGATCGCCGTCATCGGCAGCAGCATGCCCGCTGCCGTCATCGCCGCGCCCAGCTCCAGCGCCGCCGCGGACGCCAGACGCACCGCCGCCGGCGCCAGGAATTCGTCGAACGCCGCCGTCAGCAGGTCATCGCGATCGCGCTGGCCGGCGGCGAGCAGGTTGAGGAACATGCTTTCATCGTCGCTCACGAAGCGGCAGCGCAGGCAGCGTACGTCCAGCTGGCGCTGCGTGCCGGCGACCACGGCGCGCATCATGGCGTCGAACGGCGCCACCCCGTCGGGCACGTAGGCGACCGTGAAGCCGTCGCGCAGCACCAGGCTGTCGGGCAGGCCGATGCGCCAGCCCTCGACCCACTGCCGCAGGCACCAGACAAGAAAACGCTCGGCCACCGCCAGCGTCTCCACGCTGCGCGGCTGCGGCGGACAGCCGTGGTTTGCCGTCCCGTCGGATGCCTCTTCGCTCGGCCACTGGTTCGGCATGGTCCCTCCCGACCGGGTTGAGACCATGATCCTTAACTATTTTGCGAATGACTCGCAATTGCAAATTATGTCATCCCGAGCGCAAGCGAGGGATGACGAACGTTCACGGCTTGAAGAAGCTGGGCAGCCACAGCGACAGCGCCGGCACGTAGGTCACCAGCAGCAGCACGGCTGTCATCACGACGTAGAACGGCCAGATATGGCGCGTGATCTGCTCCATGGTGACGCGGCCGATGGCACAGCCCACCACCATGGTGGGGCCGACCGGCGGCGTCACCAGGCCGATGCCGAGGTTCAGCAGCATGATCATGCCGAAATGCACCGGGTCGATGCCGAACTTCACGATCACCGGCAGCAGGATGGGCGTGCAGATCAACAGCATCGGCGCCAGGTCCATGAAGGTGCCCAGCAGCAGCAGCAGGATGTTGATCAGCATCAGGAAGACGTACTTGTTGTCCGAGATGTTGAGGAACAGCTCGG
>DATEIF010000787.1:0-13829 GCA_035279205.1 Vineibacter sp. | reverse complement strand
GGCCGTGGCGGGAAAGACGTATCATCATCGTCTCCATCTACGCCAATACGCTGAGCCGGCCGGCCCAACCGCGGACCGATCGACCGGATCCGTGTATTTCATCATGGGATTGAGTGAGCCTTGCGTGTTTGGACCGCAAGGCCAGACCATACCGGGCCGAGCGCATGTAGCCATCGCCATGCTGCCGCAATCTCCCCCTGCTATCGCCGCAGCTCATGAATGGACGCGGTGCGATGCGGTTGTTGTTGGTCGAAGACGAACCGGAAATGGTGACAGCGCTCCAATCTGCCTTCAGGCGTCAGGACATGGTGGTCGACCATGTAGCGATGTTGGATGAAGCGGAAGCTGCCGCTGCCGCCGATTGTTACGATGCCATCTTGCTTGATCGTCAGTTGCCGGACGGTGACGGCTTGTCCCTGATTCCACGGCTGCGCGCCAGGGGGAATAATGTCCCGGTGATTGTCCTCACGGCGCGTGGGGCTTTGGTCGACCGGGTCAGCGGGCTTGACACCGGCGCCGATGAATATCTCAGCAAGCCCTTCGCTTTCGAGGAGCTGCTGGCCCGGCTGCGGGCAGTGCTGCGGCGCCCTGCGCTGGCGCGCCCCGATATCGTGCGGACCGGCCGACTTGCCTTCGACCTCGCCCATCGCGAAGCGCGCGTCGACGGTGCACCGTTGGCATTGCCTCGGCGCGAGCTGCTGGTGCTGGAGGCGCTGGCCCGGCGGATGGGCCGGATGGTACAGCGGCCCGCGTTGATGGAAGCCGTTTTCGGCCTGGACGACGAGATTCAATCGAACGCGCTCGATACGCACGTTTCGCGGCTGCGCCGCAAGCTGTCGGACACCGGCGCTGGAGTCACCATCAGCGGCATCCGTGGCGTCGGTTACCTGTTGCGGGAGACGCCGTGACGCCGCGCCCGCGATCCCTCAAGCAACGCCTGATCTGGCGGCTGATCGGCCTGCAGACAGCGGTCCTGATGGCGATCGTCGCGGTGCTGTTCGCCACGGGATTCCTGTTCGATTTCAGATCGGCCGAAGCCACGATCGAAACCCTGCGCGAGGCCGTCGACCGCGATACCGCGGGCGCGTTGGTCCTGCGTTCGACGGCTGGCCTGATCACCCTGCGCGATGCGGTCCCCGATCTCTGGTTCGTCATCCGGGACCGCCAGGGCCGACAGCTGTCGGAGGGTCAGATACCACCGGAATACGCCCGGATCGGTGACGCGCTCGATCTGGTCGGCCAGGCCCGCCTGGGGTGGAACATCGGCGATCCCTCCCGTCCCACGGCTCGCGTCCGCTGGACCGACAGCGCCGCCGGCCAGGTCCAGATCCTCACCGGTCCGGCCGGACCGGCATCGCTCTGTCTCGTCGGGCTGGGTGTGTCACTGATCCTTCTGAAGGACGTTCTGCCGATCGTCGCGGTCATGGCGCTTGCCACCATCGTGGCGACACCCGGCGTCGTTCGCGGCGCCATGCACGGCCTGCGCGAAGCCGCCGCGCGCGCCGAACGGATTGATATCAACCAGCGCGGCGTGCGGCTGCCGGCCACTGACGTGCCGGTCGAGGTGGGATCCCTGGTCAGGGCGATGAACGACGCGCTCGGCCGGCTCGACGACGGCTACGAGCGGCACCGCCGTTTCCTCGCCGATGCCGCGCACGAGCTGCGCACACCCATCACCATCATCACGACCCGGGTCGCTGCGCTGCCGTCCGGCCCGGAAAAGATCCGCCTGCAGGAGGACACGGCTCGTCTGGCCATGCTGATGGAACAGCTTCTCGATCTGCAGCGGCTGGACCAGCAGTCGACGTTGGTTCCGGTCGATCTCGTTGTCATTGCCCGGCGCGTGCTGAGCGACCTGGCACCGTTGGCCTTCGCCGCCGGATACGAGATGTCGTTCGAGCCGGACGAAGACGGCAAGGTCCAACCCGTCGCCATCCTGGGAGACGAGATGTCGCTGGAACGGGCCCTGACCAACCTGGTTCAGAATGCCATCGACCACGGTGGACGACGCGGCACGATCACGGTCCGGGTCGCCGCCCCCGGCCTGATCGAAGTCGTCGATGAGGGCGACGGTATCCCGCCCGACCAGCAGCAGCGGATCTTCGAGCCCTTCTACCGCATCCATCCACGGCGGCAGGGCGCCGGCCTCGGCCTCAACCTGGTGCAGGAAATCATGCGCCTGCACGGCGGTCGGGTCGAGGCGTCGGCTGCACGCTCCGGCGGCGCTTGCATGAGATTGATCTTCCCGGCCGCGTGATCGCAGCCCGGGGCCGCCGTGCTACTGGTACCGCGGATCGTCGGGCCGGCGCATGGCCCAGACATTGTCCGTCGTCGTGTATTCGCTGTAACCCAGCCGCGCGACGGGCTTGAAGGCGGCGACATCGACCCGGCCGTTCTTCAGGATGCTCTCGTCGATGTGCACGCCGACCACCTGCCCGAAGACCATCGAGCCGGCATTCTTCTCATTGCCCGGCTCGATCGGCAGCTCGATGGTCTTCCAGTAGCGGCATTCCAGCGCCATTGGCGATTCGGCAACGCGCGGCGGCTTCACGTACTGGCAGGGTGCCGGCGTCAGGCCGGCCTCCTTCATCTCATCGATGCCGTAGGCAAACATCGCCGTCGTGATGTTCATGCGTTCCTTGAGTGACTCGCTCACCATGTTGACGACGAATTCACCGGTGGCCTCGGCATTCATGCGCGAATGCTTGGTCGCCGTGTCACCATAGGTACCGGTGGTCGAGAAGTAGACGATCGGCGGGAACTCGGCGACGGCATTGTAAAAGCTGTACGGCGCCAGGTTCACCCGCCCCTCACGGTCGACCGTCGAGATCCAGCCGATCGGTCGAGGAACGATCAGCGATTTCAGCGGATCGACCTTGAAGCCGTGATCACGTTTGCGCGCGTCGTAGAACATCCGTATCTCCTGGCCGGTATGTTGTAAGGCTGCATAGCGCGGCCAGTCGCTTTGGACAAACCACGAAGGCGCGTGCCCTGCGGTCAGTCGGCGCATCGGGCTTGCCGACGTTCCTCGGGCTCGCCATGTTGCCACCATGTCGCGTGCTGCCAAGATCGCTCTCGCCGCCTGGATCGCCGTCCTCGTCGCCTTCGGTGGTTGGGTCGTCTACGACTTCTCCCGCGCCGACGGCGGTACGCCGGCCATCGGCGGACCGTTCACACTGACCGACCACAACGGCAAGAAGGTCACGGATGCGGACCTCAAGGGCAAGCCGACCCTGATCTATTTCGGCTTTACCTACTGCCCGGACGTCTGCCCGACCTCGCTGCTGCTGATGCAGACCGCCATCGAGCAGCTCGGCAAGGATGCCGACAGGCATGTCAACATGGTGCTGATCACCGTCGATCCGGAGCGCGACACACCGGCCGTGCTGAAGGACTATGTCGGCAATTTCGGACCAACCATCATGGGCCTGACCGGCACGCCCGACGAAATCGCCGCGGCGGCCAAGGCTTATCGGGTCTACTACCGCAAGGTCGAGGGCAAGGACGGCGCGCCGTACCTGATGGATCACTCGTCGATCTTCTACCTGCTCGACAAGCGGGGCCGCTTCGTCAAGCACTTCACCCACCAAAGCAAGGCCGAGGACATCGCCGCTGCAATCAAACCACTTCTTTAGCTTTCGCAGCCGCTCAGCGGTGTTTGCGCTGCCCCTTCAATTCCTTGAATCTGCTCGTATTTCGCCATTGTGCACTGCCAAATTTTCCCGTGACTTCCGCCACGGCTCAGGTAAGCTTTAATCTGAAAAATGAGCGCTTGATTTCTTTGAAGGCCCTGCTGACCGCGGGGTCTCTTCACGTTAAGCGCGGAACGCCCGGAAACCCATGCTCTATTCATTGTACGTCGCCAATCGCCAGCTCTCCCAGCCGGTCCGCTGGGCCGCCGACATGATGGAAGAGTTCTACGGCAGCCCCAGCAATCCGCTGTCGGAGACGTGGTTCGGCAAATCGATGGCGGCGGGTGCCGAAATCGTCTCGCGCCTGACGCGCGACTACAGCAAACCGGCCTTCGGCCTGAACACCACGGTGGTCGATGGCCGCGACGTCGCCGTCAATGAAGAGATCGTCCTGCGCCAGCCGTTCTGCCAGCTGACGCGTTTCGCGCGCGACCTGCGCGGCCTGGCGCCACGCAACGATCCCAAGGTCCTGCTGGTGGCACCGATGTCGGGTCACTTCGCCACCCTGCTGCGCGGCACCGTGGAAGCGTTGTTGCCCGAGCACGAGGTCTACATCACCGACTGGATCGATGCGCGCGACGTGCCGCTCAGCGCCGGCAACTTCGACCTCGACGACTACATCGACTACGTCGCGACGTTCCTGCGCTACATCGGTCCCGGCGCGCATGTGATGGCGGTGTGCCAGCCGTCGGTGCCGGTGATGGGCGCCGCCTCGTTGATGGCGGCCGCCGACGATCCGATGCAGCCGCGCAGCATCACCCTGATGGGCGGTCCGATCGATACCCGCATCAGCCCGACCGTGCCCAACGATCTGGCCATGCGCAACTCGATGATGTGGTTCCGCCAGACGGTGATCGCGTCGGTGCCCTGGGGCTATCCCGGCTTCATGCGGCGCGTCTATCCCGGCTTCCTGCAGCTGACCAGCTTCATCACGATGAACCTGGACCGGCACATCAACGCCCATATGCGCCAGTTCGAGCACCTGGTGAAAGGCGACGGCGATTCCGCCGAAAGCCATCGCCGCTTCTACGACGAATACCTGGCGGTGATGGACCTGACGGCCGAGTTCTATCTGCAGACCATCCAGGTCGTGTTCAAGGAGCACCAGCTGCCGCGCGGCGTCTGGGTGTCCCGCGATCGCAAGATCGAGCCGTCGGCGATTTCCAAGGCCGGCCTGATGACCGTCGAGGGCGAGCTGGACGACATCTCGGGCCTGGGTCAGACCAAGGCCGCGCACCGCCTCACGCCCAACATCCCGGCCGACAAGCACGTCCACCTCGAGCAGAAGGGCGTCGGCCACTACGGCATCTTCAACGGCCGCCGCTGGCGCGAGCAGATCATGCCGCAGGTCCGCGACTTCATCCGCGCCAACGCCTAGGCCGCGTTCAGGGCTTCCAGCGCAGGAAGTTGGCGATCAGGCGCAAGCCGGTGGCTTGGCTCTTCTCCGGGTGGAACTGCGTGCCCACCATGTTGTCGCGGCCCACGATCGCGGTGATCGGCTCGCCGTAGTCGGCAACCGCGAGCCGCTGGACAGGCTGCGCCACGCGCAGGTGGTACGAGTGCACGAAGTAGGCGTGGTCGGCGGCGGCAATCCCGGCCAGCACCGGATGGGCCGCGATGTCGCGCAGTTCGTTCCAGCCCATGTGGGGAATCTTCAACGCCGGATCGGCGGGCTCGAGGCGCACGACGTCGCCGGCGATCCAGTCGAGCCCCGCATGCACGCCATACTCGACGCCGCGTGTGGCCATGAGCTGCATGCCGACGCAGATGCCGATGAACGGCTTGCCGCCGTCGATCACCTCGCGCTGCAAGGTTTCGACCATGCCGGGCACGCCGTACAGGCCGGCGCGACAGTCAGCGAAGGCGCCGACGCCCGGCAGCACGATGCGGGCCGCACCAGCGACCGCCTTGGGATCGCTGGTGACCAGCACCGAATGGCCGGTGCCCGCCTCGCGCGCAGCACGCTCGAACGCCTTGGCGGCCGAGCGCAGATTGCCGGAGCCGTAGTCAACGATAGCGACGGTGGACATGGCGATAACCAGAAGATCAGGAGAGAGCGAAGGTCGGGCTGACCGGCACCGCCGGCTTACAGCACGCCCTTGGTGGAGGGAACCGCGGCCATCGCCCGCGGGTCGATCTCGACCGCGTGTCGTAGCGCGCGCGCCAAGCCCTTGAAGCTGCTCTCGACGATATGGTGGTTGTTCTCGCCGTACTGATTCCACACATGCAGGGTCAGGCCGCCGGTCTGGGCGAAGGCCTGGAACCACTCCTTGAACAGTTCGGTATCCATCTCACCCAGCTTGGGCCGGGAGAAATTCACCTTCCAGATCAAGTAGGGCCGGTTGGACGCGTCCAGCGCCACGTGGGTCAGCGTCTCGTCCATCGGGATGAGCGCACTGCCGTAGCGGCGGATACCCTTGCGGTCGCCCAGCGCCTTGCTGAGGCACTCGCCCAGCGCCAGCCCGGTGTCCTCGGTCGTGTGGTGGAAGTCGATATGCAGGTCGCCCTTGGCCCGCAGCCGGATGTCGATCAGCGAGTGCTTGGACAGCTGCTCCAGCATGTGGTCGAGGAAACCGATGCCGGTCGACACGTCGTAGGTGCCGGTGCCGTCGAGGTTGATCGACGCCTCGATCTCGGTCTCCTTGGTCTTGCGCGACACTGAAGCGGTGCGCGCCGCGGCTCCTGCGGCCATCGGGAAGGGCTCCTTTCGTGGGCGCCCTTGTAACAGATGGGGCCAGGGGGAACCACCCTGAGGCCGAATGCCGCGTGGCGGCATTCGGCCGGCGATCAGCACGCCTTTACGCCATCAGCTGCAGGGCAATCAGGACCATGCCCACGACCGCCACCGCCCACACCCCGGTGCGCAGCCACGGGATGCCGGCGACATAGACCAGCGCATAGGCCAGCCGCCCCCAGAAGAAGAGCTGGGCCCCCAGCACGGTCATGGCGTTGCTCTTGCCGGCGGCATGCGCCACCAGCACCAGCGCCGCGAACAGGACCAGGTTCTCCAGCATGTTGAGGTGCGCGCGCCGTGCCCGGCCGGCCCAGCCGGTGAAGGGCGGCAGGTCCTCGCGGTTGCCCGCCAGCGCCGGCAGCCCGACCTGCAGGTTGGCGCCCATCGCCGCAACCAGCATCTGCGCGAACATCAACACCACCGACCACACCAGCAACGACAGTTCCGCACTCATGTGTCCCTCCTGCTGACGGCTCCCGGCGCGAGGTGCTGCCGGCCGGCCGTCGCGGGCCTGATATGGCGTGAGCAGCGCTGCCCCAGCAATTACCCGCCGGATAATCGAGCGCCGGACGCCGGGGTGCTATGGAGGGCATGTTCCCCACCCTCCCTGGACGGGCTGGCACCATGAGCATTGCATCCGATCTTTCCGCCGGCGCCGACCGCGCGCCCTTCGGCCTGCTGCTGCGCGACTGGCGTCGCCGGCGCGGCGCCAGCCAGCTGGAACTGTCGCTGCGCAGCGGCGTTTCGCAGCGCCATGTCAGCTTTCTCGAATCCGGTCGCGCCCGGCCCAGCCGCGAGATGGTGGTCCATCTGGCCGTGTCGCTGGACGTGCCGCTGCGCCACCAGAACCAGCTCCTGCTGGCGGCCGGCTTCGCCCCCGTCTACCGCCAGAGCAACCTGGAGGCTCCCGAAATGGCCGACGTGCGCCAGGCGATCGATCACATCCTGAACCACCAGGAGCCCTATCCCGCCATCGTCATCGACCGCCTGTTCAACGTCCTGCTGGCCAACGCGGCGACCAGCCGCCTGATCGGGTTCCTGATGGGCCCCGCGGCCGCCGCGATCGACGGCCCGATCAACCTGCTGCGGGCGACCCTAGCACCCCAGGGGATGCGGCCTTACATCGCCAACTGGCCCGAGGTTGCCCACTACCTGATCACGCGCACCGCTGCCGAACTGGCGCTGAACGGACTGGATGCCGAGGCCAGGGCATTCCTCGACGAGCTGTCGGACTATCCCGACGTGCCGACGTCGTGGCGCGATGCGCGCTCGGACGACACCGTGTCGCCGATCCTGCCGCTGCACTTCCGCAAGGACGGCAAGGACATCCGCGTCATGACCACGATCTCGACCCTGGGCACGCCGCAGGACGTGACCCTGCAGGAGATGCGGATCGAGACGTTCTTCCCAGTCGACGCCGCCAGCACGGAGTTCTTCAAGCGCCTGGCCAAAGGCTGATCTCGGCGGGAAAGGCCGCATGTCTCGGTTGCGTCAAGGGACTTTCAATCGGCCCATCCGACCCCTATCTAAGGGCGCATGTCGGACAATCAAATGCCGGTGTGGCACGGCACCACCATCCTCAGCGTGCGCAAGAACGGCCAGGTCGTGATGGCCGGCGATGGCCAGGTCAGCCTCGGCCAGACCGTGATCAAGGCCAATGCCCGCAAGGTGCGGCGCCTGGGCGACGGCTCGATCGTAGCCGGCTTTGCCGGCGCCACGGCCGATGCCTTTACCCTGTTCGAACGGCTGGAAGCCAAGCTGGAGCAGTACCCGACCCAGCTCACCCGCGCCTGCGTCGAATTGGCCAAGGATTGGCGCACCGACCGCTATCTGCGGCGGCTGGAAGCGATGATGGCAGTGGCCGACAAATCGGCCTCGCTGGTGCTGACCGGCACGGGCGACGTGCTCGAGCCGGAGGACGGGTTGATCGGCATCGGCTCGGGCGGCAACTATGCCCTGGCCGCGGCGCGCGCCTTGGTCGACATTGAGGGCCTCGATGCCGAGGCCATTGCTCGCAAGGCGATGAAGATCGCCGCCGACATCTGCGTCTATACGAACACGAACCTGGTCGTGGAAAAGCTGTGACCGAATTTTCCCCCCGCGAGATCGTTTCCGAACTGGACCGTCACATCGTCGGCCAGGGCGATGCCAAGAAGGCTGTCGCCGTGGCGCTGCGCAATCGCTGGCGCCGCCAGCAGCTACCGGCCGGGCTGCGCGAGGAAGTGCTGCCCAAGAACATCCTGATGATCGGGCCGACTGGTTGCGGCAAGACCGAGATCGCGCGCCGTCTGGCCAAGCTCGCCGGCGCGCCGTTCCTGAAGGTCGAGGCCACGAAGTTCACCGAGGTCGGCTATGTCGGCCGCGACGTCGAGCAGATCGTGCGCGACCTGATGGAGGTCGGCATCGAGCTGGCGCGCGAGCGCCTGCGCAAGGACGTGCAGGCCAAGGCCGAGCTTGCCGCCGAGGACCGCGTGCTGGATGCGCTGTGCGGGCCGACCGCCACCGCCGATACGCGCCTGCGCTTCCGCCAGAAGCTGCGCGACGGCCAGCTGGCCGACCGCGAGATCGAGATCGAGCTGGCCGACAGCGGCGGGCCTGCCACGTTCGAGATCCCCGGCATGCCGGGCGGCCAGATCGGCGTCATGAACATCGGCGACATGCTGGGCAAGGCCTTCGGTGGCCGCACCAAGAAACGCAAGCTGTCGGTGGCCGAGTCGTACGACCTGCTGATGCGCGAGGAGAGCGACCGGCTGCTCGACCAGGAGCGCGTGATCCGCGAGGCGCGCGAGTCGGTCGAGCAGAACGGCATCGTCTTCATCGATGAGATCGACAAGATCTGCGCCCGCGGCCAGGAGTTCCGCGGCGGCGCCGACGTCAGCCGCGAGGGCGTGCAGCGCGACCTGCTACCGCTGATCGAGGGCACCACGGTCAACACCAAGCATGGCCCGGTGAAGACCGATCACATCCTTTTCATCTGCTCCGGCGCCTTCCATCTGGCCAAGCCGGCCGACCTGATGCCCGAGATGCAGGGCCGGCTGCCGATCCGCGTCACGCTGAAGGGCCTGACGCAGGAGGACTTTCGCCGCATCCTCGTCGAGCCGGAAGCGAGCCTGCTGAAGCAGTACAAGGCGCTTCTGGGCACCGAGAAGGTGACGCTGGAGTTCCGCGACGATGCCATCGACGAGCTGGCGCGTCTGGCGGCGGAGATCAACGGCGCGGTCGAAAACATCGGCGCCCGGCGCCTGCACACGGTGATGGAAAAGCTGCTGGAAGAGGTCAGCTTCACCGCCTCGGACCGCGGCGGCGAGACAATCGCGATCGATGCGGCCTATGTGCGCGATCGGGTCAGTTCGCTGGCCAAGAACGCCGATCTCAGCAAGTTCATCCTCTGACCCCGGAGTCAGAGGCAGAACATCTGGCCGATATCGAGCAGGATGGCGGCGCCGCGGGTCACCCACAGCCACGCGGCGGCCGCGGTCAGCACTGCGACGGTGCCCCCGATCGAGATCAGGAGCACCGCCGGGGGACGGTCGGTCGGAGTCGTCCGCAGCGACATGGCGTAATTATCCGCCTATGCCGGCCGGGCCGCAAGCCGGGCTACCGGCACCTCGCGGATCGGCCAGTTGATCGCGGCCGCGAGCAGGCCCAGCCCGACCGAGACCCACCACATCAGGTCGTAGTTGCCCTGCAGATCGTACAGCCGGCCGCCACCCCAGCCGCCCAGGAAGCTGCCGACCTGGTGGCTGAAGAACACGACGCCGTAGAGCATCGACATGTGAACCGGGCCGAACATGAACGCCACCAGCCCGCTGGTCAGCGGCACGGTGCCCAGCCACAAGAAACCGAGGGTGGCCGCGAACAGCAGCACCGATCCGGCCGACAGCGGCAACGCCAGGAAGGCGATGAACGACAGCGCCCGCAGGAAGTAGAGCAGCGCCAGCATGTCCTTGCGGCGATGGCGGCCACCCAGCCAGCCCCACAGGATGGCACCGGCGACATTGAACAGACCGACCAGCGCGATGGCCCAGCCGCCGAGCTCGATCGGAGAAATCTCACGGCCCAGCAATGTCATGCCGACGCTCTTGTCGGAGATATAGGCGGGCAGATGCAGACCCACGAACGAGACATGAAAGCCGCAGACGAAGAAGCCGATGGTCAGCAGCCAGAAGCCGCGTGTGGCGAACGCTTCGTTCAGCGCGTCGCGCAGGCCTTGCGGTGCCGGCCCGCCGGCGGCCGAGGGCGCTGGCCGCGTCTCGCGCAGCCCCAACGCCAGCGGAATCATGACCATCGACACCGCCGTCAGGATCAGCATCGTGGTGTGCCAGTTATGGAAGCGGTCCAGCAGGATGCTGGCGAACGGCACGATGGCGAACTGGCCGAACGAGCCGCCGGCCGTGGTGATGCCCAGTGCCAGCGACCGCTTTTCGGGCGGTGCTGCGCGGTTGATCACGGCCAGGATGGGGCCGAAGCCGGCCGCGGCCATGCCGACGCCCGTGATGGCATTACCCAGGGTCAACAGCACGCCTTCGCTCGCCAGCCCGATCATGACCATGCCCGCGACATAGAGCGCGCCACCGGCCGCGACGGTTTTCACCGGGCCGAAACGGCGCTCGACGCCGCCAGCGAAAGGCGCCAGGACGCCCATCAGCAGCATCGAAAGGGCGTTACCGAACGACCACAGCTCGCGGCCGACCTGCAGGTCCGCCGCAATCGGCTTCTGGAAGATGCCAAAACTCTGGCGCGCGCCGATGCCGATCGTAAGAATGATCGCACCGCAGACCACGGGAACCCACCAATCGCGACGCATCACCGACCCTCTTCGCATCCGTCCGTTGGCGGATCATCTGGCGCGGTTCGCGTGCATATGCAACGAAATGGAACTAACAGGGGGACAAGTTTTATTGACGGAATATTGTGACCATCGACGTGCGGACAGAAGCCTTGACTTGGCCGCGCGCTAGCCTGATAGCGCCCGGTATGAGTGCGTTCCACCCCCGCCTGCGCGTGGCCATGGCGGGCCTCTGCTTGGGCTGGGGTGTCCTTGCCGGTGCCGTGTTCCCGGCCGGCGCCCAGGAGCGACCGGTCCTGCCCCGGCTGGAGCCGCACAAATGCTGGTTCAAGACGCCGCGCGGCGCCACGGCCACCTGCCACCTGCTCAGCGTGCTCGAAAACCGCGCCGTCCCTGACGGCCGCGTCGTGAAGCTGCCGATCGCCATCCTCAAGTCCTCGGCCGGGACCCGCCAGGAGGCCGATCCGGTGATCTACCTGGCCGGCGGACCGGGCGAGGCCCCCCTGGCTGCCACCGCACCGGGGGTCGACCCGCTGAAGGACGGCGACTGGTGGAATTCGACGGCGGCCATTCGTCGTAACCGCAACTTCATCTTCATCGGCCAGCGCGGGGCGGAGCTGTCGCGGCCGGCCCTGCAGTGCGACGATATCGCCAGCCCCAAGACGCGGCTGTCGCGCACCGGCGGCCACTTCGATGCCGTCGAGGACGAGCGGCGGGCCATGATCAAGTGCCGCGCCGAGCTGGAGCGCCGGGGCATCGATGTGGCCCAGTACCGCACGCCCGCCCTGGCCGACGACGTTGCCGACCTCGCGCGCGCGCTTACCCTCACCCGGGTCAACCTCTACGGCGTCAGCTACGGCACGCGCTGGGCGCTGGAGGTGATGCGCCGGCACCCGAGCCTGGTGCGCGCCGCCGTCCTCGACTCGGCCTATCCGCCCCAGATCAACGGCGATCAGGAGGAAGTCGACGCGGTGCGGCGGGCGTTCGAGCACCTGTTCGCGACCTGTGCCGACGATAGCTGGTGCGCCCGCACCTATCCCAACCTGCGCGCCGATCTCGAAGGGCTGGTGGCGCGGCTGGACCGCACGCCGGTGAAGCTGCGCCTGAAGCTGCCCAACGGGCGCGCCACGGCGTCGATCGACGGCACCAAGGTGATGCTGATCCTGCTGCATGTGATGCGGCTGGGCGGCGACGATGTCGGCAAGCTGCCGACCACCATCGCGCGTGCCGCGCGCGGCGACTATGCGGCACTGCGTTTCTTCGCCCAGGATCTCGAGCAGACCGAGGGCGGCGTCGTCGAGACCCCGATCGAGCAGATGGCAGGCCTCTACTACTCGGTCGAGTGCCGCGAGACCTCGGCCTTTGTCGACGGGCCGGCGCGCGAGCGCGCCATTGCCCAGGCCGGCATCTACGGCCTGGTGGCGCGCGCCAACACCGGCCCGGCCCTGTGTCCGGTGTGGCGGGTGCCGCCCGCCGATGCGGCGGAGAAGCAGCCGGTGCACAGCACGGTGCCGACCTTGCTGCTGAGCGGCTCGTACGACTGGCTCACGCCATCGACCTGGGCTGAGGCGACGCGGCAGACCCTGCCCAACGCGCGCCACGTCGAGTTCCGTGCCATGGGCCACGCCGTCACCGCCAACGACGACTGCGCCGAGACCCTGCTGGCGCAGTTCGTCGACCAGCCCGACCCCGCCCGCGCCCCGGCCTGCCTGGGCAACAACCCGCCGCCCAAATTCACGGACAAGCCGCCGAAGTAGGTCTTCACCTCTCCCGCCGGCGGGAGAGGTCGACGCGCGCACAGCGCGCGGCGGGTGAGGGCCTAAGGACGAGGCGCCGAGACCGTAACCCCTCACCTTCCCATCGTGCTGCGCACGATGGGCCCCTTCCTCTCCCGCGCAGCGGGAGAGGAGATCATTACCGCCGATACCGGCGCTGCACGATGACGTTGGCGGCCACGGTCAGCAGCAGGGTCGCCGTCATCAGGATGAACGAGATCGCGGCACCGAACGGCCAGTTGTTGACGCCGGCGAACTGGCCGTAGACCAGCGGCCCCATCATCTGGAACTTCGGGCCGCCCAGCAGCACGGGCGTGGCATAGGCGTTCATGCCCAGGATGAAGGTGAGGATGGTGCCGGCCAGCACACCCGGCAGCGCCAGCGGCCACAGCACGCGGCGGAACATCGCGAAGGGATCGGCACCAAGGCTGAAGGCCGCCTCTTCGACATCGCGGCTGATGCCCTCGATCACGCTTTGCAGCGAGAGCACCATGAACGGCAGGTTCACTGCGGCAATGCCGATGATCACCGCCGTCTCGGTATACATGATCTCGATCGGCGTACTGATCACGCCCAGCCCCATCAGGGTGGCGTTGATCGCGCCCTTGCTGCCGAACAAGGTCATCCAGCCGGCGGCGCGCACGGCATTGCCGACGAACAGCGGCAGCACCACCAGCATGATCAGCAGGTTCTTGAAGCGGCTCTGCGTGCGCGCCAGCACATAGGCGAGTGGGAAGCCCATGATCAGGCAGGCGATCGTGCAGACCACGGCGACGCGGACCGTGCGCCAGAGCACGTTGAGATAGAAGGCGTCGGTGAAGAACTTGACGTAGTTCTCG
>DATEIF010000786.1:0-14757 GCA_035279205.1 Vineibacter sp. | reverse complement strand
GTGCGGCTGGTCAACCGCACGCGGCAAACCGCGATCGACCTTGCCGTCCGGTTCACGCCGGACGATGGCCGCACCGTGGTCGTCGAGGACTGGAGCCGGCGGGACGCGGCGCTCGCCGACGCCGGTCTGCTGGTCAACACCACGTCGCTGGGCATGCGCGGCCAACCCCCTCTGGAACTGGCCCTCGATCATCTGCCGACAACGGCTGTGGTCAACGACACGGTCTATGTTCCTCTGCGCACCGACCTGCTGGCGCGGGCCCAGGCGCGCGGCAATCCGACCGTTGATGGGCTGGACATGCTGCTGCACCAGGGGCGGCCGGGTTTCGCGGCGTGGTTCGGTGGCACGGAACCGGCCGTGACCCCGGCCTTGCGCCGAGCGGTCGCCGGCGACCTGGGAGCGTAGGGAATTTTCCCTCTCCCACGGCGTTGGGGGAGAAACTGAAGACAGGAATGGGCGCTACCGGCTAATCTGGGGTCGACAGGATCGGTAGCGGCCCGCGCGTGTGGCGTGGATCGGGGAATGGAAAAGAACCTGTTCAAATATATCTGGCGGCACAGTCGCCACGAACAGCTCATCATCCTGCTCCTCGTGGTGGTGGCGCAGATCTTCTACTTCGTGTCGCTCAACATCCCTAAGGTCATCGTCAACGACGGCATCGAGGGCAAGGCGTTCAAGACCGCCCCTGAGGTGACGTTTCTGCATTTCACCATACCGGTGCCGTCATTCCTGTCTGAGACGGGATCGCTGACGCTGTTCGACGGCATACCGTTAACGCAGTGGCCATACCTGGTGGCGATGAGCTGCCTGTTTCTGGTGATGGTCACCGTGAACGGCATGTTCAAGAAGTCGATCAACACGCAGAAAGGCCGCATGGGCGAGCGCATGCTGCGCCGCCTGCGCTACGAGCTTTACGATCGCATCCTGCTGTTTCCCAGCGCCCACTTCCGCAAGGTCAAGGCCGCGGAACTGAGCGGCATGATCAAGGATGAGGTCGAGCCGCTCGGTGGCTTCATCGGCGATGCCTATGTGCAACCCGCCTTCCTCGGCGGCCAGGCGATCACGGCACTGCTCTTCATCGTGCTGCAAAGCATGTGGTTGGGCATGATCGTGATTGCGGTGCTGGCGGTGCAGGCGTTCGTCATCCCCCGTTTGCGGCGGCGCGTCATCGCCCTCGGCCGGGAGCGCCAGCTGACGGCGCGACAGCTGGCCGGACGGATCGCCGAAACGGTCGATGGCGTGCACGAGATCCACGCCAATGGCACGTCGAACCATGAGCGCGCCGATATCGCGAACCGGCTCGGCACGATCTTCGGCATCCGCTTCGAGCTGTTCCAGCGCAAGTTCACCGCCAAGTTCCTCAACAACCTTCTGGCCCAGATGACGCCGTTCCTGATCTATCTGATCGGCGGCTACCTGGTGCTGTTCGGCGACATGCAGGTCGGCAGCGTCGTGGGCGTGCTGCTGGCGTACAAGGACCTGCCTGGCCCGGTGAAGGAACTGATCGACTGGGACCAGCAGCGACAGGACGTTCAGCAGAAATACGAGCAGGTCGCCGAGCAGTTCGAGCCCGACGGCATGCTGGCCCACGAGCTGCAGGTCGTGCCCGACGGTCCGATACCGCCACTGTCGGGCGACATCGTGCTGACGGGTGTTACCGTCGCCGACGATGGTGGAAGCAAACCTGTCGATGGCGTCAGCCTGGTGACGCCGATCGGCCGTCGGTTGGCGCTGGTCGGCCCGCAAGGCGGCGGCAAGGAGGCGCTGACGCAGGTGATCGCGCGACTGATGCGGCCCAGCGTCGGGACGATTCGCATCGGCAACGTCGATCTTGCGACTGCGTCCGAGGCCGTCACCGGCGCGCGCATCTCCTATGTCGGGCAGGACGTGTATCTCTTCCCCGTCAGCGTGCGCGACAACATCCTCTACGGCCTGAAGCGGCGACCGATCAAGCCAGCGGTGTACGACGAGTCCGGGCGCCGTGGGCGCGAGCGTTTCGCGATCGAGGCGCGTCGGGCCGGCAACCCCGACTTCGACCCGGCTGACGACTGGATCGACTACGAAGCCGCCGGTGCCACCGGTCCGGGCGACATCGACCGGCGCATCGTCGAGGCGTTGCGCGTGGTCGAGTTGGAGGAGGATATCTACCAGTTCGGCCTGCGCGGCACAGTCGATCCTACGGCGCGGCCGCGCGTGGCCGAATCGATTCTCATGGCGCGCGATGAACTGCATGCGCGCCTCGCCGATCCGGCGCTGGCGTCCCTGGTCGAGCCGTTCGACCGCGCCCGCTACAACCGCAACATGTCGGTCGCCGAGAACCTGCTGTTCGGCACGCCGATCGACCGTACGTTCGACCCTGACAATATCGCCGCCAATCCCCATATGCGGGACGCGTTGAGACGGGTCGGCCTGGAAACCGACCTGCTGCAGATGGGCGCCTCGATCGCCGAGACGATGGTCGAGCTGTTCGCCGATCTGCCGGCCGGCCATCCGTTCTTCGAGCAGTTCAGCTTCATCGCCGCCGAGGACCTGCCCGAGTTCCGCACCATCCTGAGCCGGCTAGCGGGCAAGAGCATCGCTGATCTCGACCCTGCCTCGCGGGCGCGACTGGCGGCACTGCCGTTCCGCTACATCGAGGCGCGCCATCGCTTGGGTCTCATCGATGCGGCCATGGAGGAGCGTCTGCTGGCGGCGCGCCGCGCGTTCGAGGAGAACCTGCCGCCGGAGGCCGCTACCGCCATCGAGTTCTACGATCGCAACCGTTACAACGCCGCAGCCACCCTGCAGGACAACATTTTGTTCGGCCGTATCGTCTACGGCCAGGCGCAGGGCCCGCAGCGCGTCGGCGCGCTGATCTCCGAAGTCCTCGAGGGCCTCGATCTGCGCGGCGCCGTGGTCGAGATCGGCCTCGACTACAATGTCGGTGTTGCCGGTAAGCGGCTGTCGGCGGTCCAGCGGCAGAAGGTTGGATTGGCGCGCGGGCTGGTGAAGCGACCCGACCTGCTTGTGCTGAATGAACCCACGGCGGTACTTGACAGCGCCGCTCAACAGCGTTTGCTGGACAAGATCTTGGAAGTCTGTAAGGGGCGTGGCGTGGTTTGGGCGTTGAGCCGCGCCAGCCTGGCCGATCGTTTCGACCAGGTGGTCGTGCTGCAGGGCGGCAAAGTGACGGCCAGCGGGGCGCCGGGTGATATGACCACAGACAAGAACTTCGCCGACCTGCTGGCGGCGGGCTGAGCTCGCGAGGAGAGGCTCATGAGCATCAACGAAGAAGTCGAGCTGCTGAAGACGGTGCCGATCTTCTCCAAGATCGAGCCGGCGAAACTGAAACTGCTGGCCTTCACCAGCGATCGCATGACGTTCGACGCCGGCCAGGAGCTCTGCCACCAGGGAGACATGGGCGATGCCATGTACGTCATCCTCGGCGGCTCGGCTGACATTCTGATCGACTCTCCCACCGGACCGATCAAGGTCGCCGAGCTTCAGCGCAACGGTTTCGTGGGCGAAATGGCGATCCTGTGCGACATGCCGCGCACCGCCACGGTCAAGGCGCACGAGCGCGTGACCGCGCTCAAGATTCCCAAGGAGATGTTCTTCCGTCTGGTCGCCGAGTTTCCGCAGATGGCGGTCGAGATCATGCGCGAGCTGGCCCATCGCGTGGAGGACATGAACGGCAAGCTGGCAGCGGCCAAGGCGGCATAGGACATTCGACATGACAGAAAACGGCGCATGAGCCGCCTCGACAGCTTCATCCGCCGCATGCAGGCGCAGCGCGACTGCCTCGACTGGGCCGCCGCGCAGGTGCGCGACAAGCGTGGTCCGATCCTGGAGGTCGGTCTGGGTAACGGGCGGACTTACGACCATCTACGACTGCTGCTGCCCGATCACGACATCTATGTTTTCGAGCGCGAAGTCCTGGCGCATCCCGACTGCGTTCCACCGGATGATCGTCTGTTTCTCGGCGACGTGCACGAGACGATGCCGCGCGCCGCGCGTGTGCTGGGCCAGAGTGCGGTGCTGATTCACAGCGATCTGGGGACCGGGGACCACGCCGCCAACGCGGCGCTCGGCTGCTGGCTCGGTCCGGCGCTGGATGCGCTGCTGGCGCCCGGCGGCTACGTGATCGTCAATCAGCCGCTCGATGTGCCGCGCTGGACGCGGCTGCCCGAGCCCGATGACGTGCGCAAGGACCGCTACTTCATCTATCGCGCCTGATCACCTCTCCCGCATGCAGGAGAAGTGATGAGACTCAGGCTGCTGCCGCGTCACCCAGCTCGTGACGCACGACGTTCAACCAGTAGGCGGCGCCGGTCGTGATGATCGCGTCGTTGAAGTCGTAGAGCGGCGTATGCACGTAGTGGCAGCCGCCGGCCTCGTCGCCGCCGTTGCCGATCATGATGTAGGCGCCGGGCTTCTTCTCCAGCATGAACGCGAAGTCCTCGGCGCCAGTCAGCGGCGCGAGATCGCCGTCGACATTCTCGGCACCGACGGTGGCCGCGGCGGCAGCGATCGCCACCTTGGTCTGCTCAGGCGTGTTGACCAGCGGCGGATAGCGGCGCTGGTAGGTGTAGTCGACCGTGCAGCCCCAGGTGTCGGCCGTGCTCTTTGCGACCTCGCCCAGCCGCCGTTCGAGAATGTCGCGCACGGCCGGCCGGTAGCTGCGCGACGTGCCGCGCACCGTGACGTCAGAGGGAATGACGTTGGGCGAATTGAACGCGCCGGCAGCGATATGGCCGACACTCAGCACGGCGGTGTCGATCGGCGCCACGTTGCGGCCGACGATGCCCTGTACTGCCAGGATGAAGCTCGCCGCCGGCATGGTCGGATCGGTGCCGCGGTTGGGTGCCGAGCCGTGGCCGCCGGTACCGTGGAAGACGGCTGTCCACGAGTCGCTGGCGGCCAGCATCGGGCCGGGGCGGATCGCGAACGTGCCGACCGGCAGGCCCGGCGCGTTGTGCATGCCGTAGACCACGTCGCAGGGGAAGAGGTCGAACAGCCCTTCTTCGATCATGACGCGGGCGCCGCCGAGTCCTTCCTCGGCCGGTTGGAAGATGAAATGAACCGTGCCGGCGAAGTCCGGATCGGCGGCGAGCTGCCGGGCCGCGCCCAACAGCATCGTGGTGTGCCCGTCGTGGCCGCAGGCGTGCATCTTGCCGTCGATGGTCGAGCGGTGGGCGAAGTCGTTCTTCTCCTGCAGATGCAGAGCGTCCATGTCGGCGCGCAAGCCGATGGTCTTCTGGCCGGGGCGCCTGCCTTTCAGCGTGCCGACCACGCCCGTCGTCGCCAGCCCGCGATGCACCTGCAGGCCCCACGAGGTGAGCTTGTCGGCGACGATCGCCGCGGTTCGTACTTCCTCGAACGCCGTCTCGGGATGGCGGTGGATGTCGCGGCGGAGGGCGATCAGCTCGGGCTCGATCGCCTTCAGCCTGTCAAAGGCGATCGCGTTCACGCCTGGGGTCCAGTGCTGCCCGTGGCGCGCCGGATCAGCCGCAACAGGATCAGGAACACGATGGCGCCGACGAGCGAGCCGATGAAGCCGGCGGTTTGCCCCGGCTGATAGAGACCCAGCGCCTGGCCGCCATACGTGGCGATGAGAGAGCCGGCGATGCCGATGACGATGGCCATGATGATGCCGCCCGGATCCTTGCCCGGCATGATGAACTTTGCGAGCAGTCCGACAACGAGACCGATGACGATGGTGATGATGATATCCATGACGACACCCTTCTGCTGTTTGAGGGGTACGCGACTCTACCTACGGAAGATGACGGCTGTCATCCCGAGTGAAGCAAAGGAACTTGCGTCCCATCGCTTAAAGATCGCCATAGCGTGTAGATTGATCACCGCGCCGGAATTGGCGGGCAGTCACGCGTCATTCCTAGCCGTTCTCCGGCCCCACCAGTGCCGGTGCTGTGGCATTCTCCGGCTTCGCCAGCCGCACGCGCAGCCGTCGGATGCGGCGCGGGTCGACGTCGACGATTTCGAACTCGCAGCCGGAGGGATGGTGGATGACCTCGCCGCGTTCAGGGATGCGGCCAGCCAGTGAGAAGATCAGGCCGCCCAGGGTATCGACCTCGCCACGCTCCTCCTCGCTGAGCAGGGGTCCCACCATCTCCTCGAAGGCGTCGATGGGCGTGCGCCCGGTGGCGTCGAAGGTGCCGTCCGGCCGTGCCACGAGGCCGGCCATCTGTTCGGTGTCGTGCTCATCCTCGATCTCGCCGACGATTTCTTCGACCAGATCCTCGATCGTCAGCAGCCCGTCGGTGCCGCCGAACTCGTCGACGACCAGGGCCATGTGCACGCGCTGGCGACGCATCTCCAGCAGCATGTCGGACACCGGCATGGTCGGCGCCACGAAGCTCACCCGGCGCAGCACGTCGCGCAGGTGGAAACGACGGCCACTACCCCAATAGGCCAGCACGTCCTTGATGTGGATCATGCCGATCACGTCGTCGAGCGACTCGCGGTAGACGGGATAGCGCGAGTGCGCCTCGTGCTGGATCAGCTTGACGGTGTCTTCCAGCGACGTGTCGATGGCGATGCCCACAATGTCGGCGCGCGGCACCATGACGTCGGCCACGGTCTTGGCGCGCAGGCCCAGGATGTTGGCCAGCAGATCGCGCTCTTCTTCGCCCAGCGCCGGCTCGTCGGGCGGCGCGTTGCGCAGCTCGGGCCGCTCCTCGATGAGCTCTTCGATGACTTCGCGTATTTCCTCGCCACGGTTGCGCTTGCGCAGCTTGCGGAGAATGCGCCGCAGCGGACCGCCTTCGGATGCTCCGGTGACGCCGGAACTTCGGTCGGACGACGGTTCGGACATGGCCTGACTATAGGGATTGCTGCGCGCGAGCGAAAGGGTGCGCCAACGTGTTGGAAAGGCGCGAAATTGCGGCTTGACTTCCAGGGTCAGCTGCGTAGCAGCAGGACCAGCCCGAACGCCAGCGGGAAGACCAGCGGCAGCGTGGTGATGACAACGGCCAGCGAATTGCGCCCGTAACGCCAGCACAACATCCAGGCAACCAGCGAAAAGACGAATGCCACCGGCGGCCATGACCAGATCGAGCCGACGAACAGCAGCGGCCACGGATCATCCGGCGCGCGCGGCGTGTCGAACGCCATCACCGACAGGCCGGCCAGCGGCAGCCAGAAGATCAGCAGCACCGCCATGACGACCTGCGTGCCCACGAGCCAGGCGCGCGCGGCATTGCGGCCGATCAGCGGCCGCGGCACGTCAGGCTGTCGCTCGGACATACGGACCGACCTCGAACGAGGGGTGTGACCCCGGACGGCGTCGATCCTACATCACAACCTCGATCAGATAAGGTCCCTTCTGGCCCATCGCCCACTGCAGCTGCTTGGTGAGGCCGTCAAGGTCGTGGATCTGCGCACCCTCGACGCCCATGCCCTTGGCAAGCTTGACGAAATCGAGGGTCGGGCGATCCAGCGTCAGCATGTCGATGGCACGCGGCCCGGGATTGGGCGCGCCGACGTCGGAAAGCTGGCTGTAAAGAATCTGATACGAGCGATTGGAGAAAATGAGGACGCAGACATCGAGGTTCTCGCGCGCCATCGTCCACAAGGCCTGGATCGTATACATCGCGCTGCCGTCGCCGATCATCGAAATGACCTTGCGATCGGGGCAGGCGACCGCGGCACCGACGGCGACCGGTGCGCCGAAGCCGATCGAACCGCCCATGTTATTGAGCCACTCGTGCGGCGGCGCGCCGGCGCTGAACGGGAAGAAACCGCGACCCGTGGTGACCGATTCGTCGACGACGATGGCGTTCTCCGGCAGGGTTGCGCCCAGTGCCATGCCCAGGCCGTCAAGCGTGATCTTGCCGGTCGGTTTGTCCGGCCGCTTGGGCGCGGCGACGCCGGCCGCCGGCACGTTGAGCGCGCCGAGTTCCGCGGCGAGCGCCTCGAGCGCGGCTTCGCAATCATCCTCGACGCCGGCAAGCTTGGTGACAGTGCAACCTTCCGGCGTGAGCATGCTGGGCTTGCCCGGATAGGCGAAGAACGCCGCAGGTTGGCGGGCGCCGCACAACACCATCTGTCGCGTGCCTTGCAGCACGGCGGTAGCCTGTTCGACCACGAACGGCACGCGGCTGATCTGCACGCGGCCGGCACCGCGCTGCAGGCGTGCGTTGGATCCGGCGCCTTGGACCTTGCACCCGGTCTTGGCCGCGATCTTGCCCGCCAGCTCCAGGCCGCGCTCGCGCAGCGCGCGCCCGCCCAGCAACAGCATGCCGGGCTCGCCGTTGGACAGCGCCTTGGCGGCGGCGGTGACCGCGTCGGCCGACGGCTTTGCGGGTGCTGGCGCCGCGGGCGTTTCGGCGATCTCCTGGGCGGCACCCCATGCCGTATCAGCCGGCAGGATCAAGGTTGCGATCTGGCCGGGCGAGACACGCGCCGCCTGGATCGCCTGCGCGCCGTCGCGCGCCACCGTCTTGGATGTCGGCGACGTCTTCACCCAGTGCGAGAACGGCTTGGCGATGCCCTCGATGTCGGCGGTCAGCGGCGTATCGAACTTGATGTGATAGGTCGCATGCTCGCCGACGATGTTGACGATGCCCGAACCGGCTTTCTTGGCGTTGTGCAGGTTGGCGCAGGCATTGGCCAGGCCCGGGCCGAGATGCAGTAGGGTCGCGGCAGGCGTGTCGGTCATGCGGTAGTAGCCGTCGGCGGCGCCGCTGCACACGCCTTCGAACAGGCCGAGCACGCAACGCATGCCCTGCACGCGATCGAGCGCGGCGACATAGTGCATCTCCGACGTGCCGGGATTGGCGAACGAGACGGTCACGCCGCCCTTCACCAGGGTGCGGACCAGACTGTCGGCGCCAGTCATCAGCTCGGTCATGATGTGTTCCTGTCCGTTGTTCGGCGGGAGATTAGCGGTCGCCCGGCGCGTGCGCCAAGCAGCCCCGTGTGGTGTCACCGCATAGCCGTGTTGCGGCCCGCTTGCAAAGATGGCTGACGCAGCCGGTATCCGGACGCGGAACCTGAGCGCGACCTGGGCCTTTTCTTACGAGAGCCAAAGGAGGTACCCGATGACCGAGAGCAGGCAGCCGCGGGGTTTTGCTTCGATGGATGCGCAGAAGCAGCGCGATATCGCCCGTCGTGGTGGTCAAAGTGTCCCCGGTGAGAAGCGCAGCTTTTCCCAGAATCACACACTGGCGGCGGCGGCTGGTCGCACGGGTGGGCAGAACGTGCCGCATGCCAAGCGCAGCTTTGCACAGGATCGCACCCTGGCTGCCGCGGCCGGGCGCAAGGGCGGTGAGAGCCGCCGCAAGGATCCCGGCGGGTGAGTCGTCAGATCGTGAGCGTTGCCTGCGGATCCAGCAGCCGCTGCAGACGCTCGGCCCCCAGGCGCGCACAGCGCAGGATCACAGCCTTGCGCCGTGCCGCGGCTAGGCGGGTCTCGGCGGCCGGACGCTGATCCTCGCGCACGACATCGCCGCCGAACGCGTCGGCGATGATCAGGCCAGTGGCGTCGGGGATCACATCCCGAGGGAAATCGGCGGCGACAGCAAAATAGAAGCGGTCGCACCAGGCGGCGTAGTCACCCCACTTCCCGTCGGTCCGGTAGTCCTCGATCGACGATTTCACCTCAACGATCGCCACCGTGCCGTCGTCCGCCAGGGCCAGAACGTCGGCGCGCCGGCCGTCGGCCAGGGGTACTTCGAGCAATGGCGTCCAGGCCCTGGCCCGCCACAGGCGACAGACGCCGCGGGTTACGGCCAGCGTGACGTCGGGGCGAGTCCCGGTCGCACTTACCGGGGTGATGGCGGTGCTGCTCATGGCGCTCGCTGGCCCTTAACGGATTCAGCCAGCCATGTATAGAACAATTAAAGAACATCGTTGAATGTCCGTCATCACCCAGAGCAATGCATGACCATTTCCGTTAACGTGACGTGGTCACAATATGGCCACTCTGTGTGGTAATGTTCAGTGCAGTCGCGGCAATGCAGGCGCGGTAGCCAATATTGCGCATCTATGCTAAAGTGGCCGTGATAAATGGAAGTGATTTCTCTGGGGATTTCCACGATGCCTCCCGCTCATTCGCAAGACTCGTCGGCACCGGAAGCAGCGGCCGATAGCAAGGCAGTGTCTCGTCGCCGGGCGCTTGCGCGGCTGGGTTTGGCTGCTGGCGTTGCTTACGCGGCGCCGACGCTGACGTCGCTGGACCGCCGCGCCTTCGCGCAAGCGACGCCGTGCCCACCCGGCCAAAACAAAGGCAAGCCTGGCAAGCCCGGCTGCAAATAGCCGCCAGGGCTGTCACTGGTCCTCGGAAGACCCGCTGCGGCGGGTCTTTTGTGTTAGCGGCGTTTCACCCAGCGTACGGGGCTTGCCCATTCCAGCCGTGTGTTGATCACGGGCGCGGCATTGTACGACATCAGCGTGAACTGACCGCGGCCGCCGCCCATCTCGACCCGTTTCACCAGGGTCGGGCCGTTCACGATCTTTACGATGCAGTCCCGGCCCAGGCAGCTGGCCATGTCGATGCCGTGCGCCTGCAGGTCACGGCTGTAGAACAGGATGTCGTCTTCGCCATAGACGGGATACATGCTGTCGCCGCGCACCCTGACGGCGATCGTGTTCAGTGAATCACCGGGCGGTGCCTCCACTTCGTCCAGTCCAGACGCCGGCGTGTCGGCCGGGAACACTTCGGCGCCGGCACCGACATAGCCGGCCACGGGCACCATGCGGCGTACGCCGCCACCAGGCCCATAGCGAAACTCCGACACCGAGACGCCGGCCATCTCCGCCAGCACCGCCAGTGTCTGCGGGTCCGGTTCGAATGCACCCTTCTCCCAGCGATGGACGGTTGGCTGTGTGACAGTCAGCCTCGCGGCAAACTCCTGCTGCGTCAAATCCTGCTGCTTGCGCAGTGTTTTGATCCGCTGCCCCAGATCCCAGAATGGCTCGCGCATAATTTGCGCCTCCGCCATTTGCCGATACTCCGATGGCGCACGTGAATAATATTGAACCGTATCAAAAATATATTCCGTTGGGAAACATTGGATCAAATAACGCCGACCTCATGGACTGTTGCTCATGGTTTGGCGGCCATCGGCTTGAGTGCCGGCGCTTCATCGTCCAGCCGGCTCGGCGGTCGTTCGGGCGTGGGCCGGAAGGCGCCGGCCGCGGTTTCGGCCTGGCTGATCTCGGCCGGCGACATCTTCTCTGCCGCCCGCGCGCGCACCTTGCCGGCGTTCGTGTTGCCCTGCCGGTCCGCCAGCAGCAGCCACATATAGCCGTCGACAGGGTCCTTGGCGCTGGCCACGCCACCGGCTTTCCAGACGCCCAGCACGTACTGCGCTTCCGCCAGCCCTTGCCGGGCGGCGCGGATGTACCATTGCTCGGCTTTCGGAAGGTCACGATCGAGGCCGGCGCCCGAGAACAGGGCGTTGCCCAGCTTGAACTGCGCTTCCGCGATACCGGCGTTGGCGGCTGCCGTGTACCACGCGATGGCGCTTGTCGCCGCGGCGCGCGCTGCCTCGCCGCGCGCGGTCATGGCGACGGAGACCGACAGATCGCCCAGGGCCATGGCGGCCTCGGGATAGCCGTTGTCGGCAGCATGGCGCAGATAGCGCTGGGCCTCGGTCGGATCCTTGCGGCCGCCGCGCCCGTCGGTCAGCAGGACGCCGTACCGTATCGCCGCTGGCAAATGCCCCTGGTCTGCGGCTCTGCGGTAGGCCTGCAGCATTTCGGCGGCGCGGGCCGGGGCCTGGGGCGAAACCTCGATCGCCCGCGCGAACGCGTAGGCGCCGTAAGCGTCGCCGGCCTGCGCCGCGCGTTCGTACCAGTGCAACGCCTGCATCTGATCGGCCGACACACCCCGGCCCTTGGCATAAAGGACGCCCAGGTTGTAGGCCGCCCGCGCGATACCGGTATCGGCCGCTTCACGGAAGAGCTGCGCGGCGCGGCTCTCGTCCTTGGGCACGCCCTGACCGGCGACGTACTGGAACGCCAGCAGGTATTTGGCCCGCCCGTTGCCGGCATCCGCCGCGCCACGCAGCAAGCGGATCGCCTCCGCCATGGTCGATCGATCGCCACGCTTCAGCAGCGCCGCTGCCAGCCACGCTGCCGCCTCGGGATCGCGGGCGGCCAGCGGCCGCAGCATGCGCTCGGCGCCGGCGGCGTCACCCGCCTCGAAGGCGGCAATCGCCGTGCGCAGGCCATCGTCGGATTGGCCGTGCGCCACGCCTAGGGGCATCGCGAGCAGGGCCACCAGTGCGGCCGCCATGACGCCATGCGTCATGGGACGGTTCGGATTACCGACGCGGAGCAAATGTGTCGGCCGCCTTCTTGGCCCGCTCGACTTCATCGTCCGTCATCTCGCTGGCCAGACCTGACAGCAGCATTTCGGTGCCGGGAATCTGCTGCCGCGATGCCAGCGCCAGGTATTTGTAGGCCTCGACCTTGTCCTGCGTCACGCCTGCGCCGGCCGCCAACGCACCGCCGTACGCGGCCATGGCGCGGGGAAAGCCGCGCTCAGCCGCGTCGCGCAGCAACGGGATGGCCTTGGCGAGATCGTACAGGGGGGATTTTTCAAAGCCGTAGACTTCGGCACCCAGCATGAACTGGGCGCGCATGTCCTTGCGCTCGGCCATCGGCTTGAGGATGCTTTCGGCCTTGGCGTAGTCGCCGGCCTTCAATGCATCGAACGCGGGCTTCAAATCATTGGTCGGCTTGGGCGTGGCCGATTTGGGGGCCGGTTTAGGTTGCGGTGCCTGCGCAAATGCCGCCGGATGGAGGGCCAAGCCCAACAGCATTGTGATGATCGCGGCGGCGGCAGGCCGAAGGTGCAGTCGCATTCTCTTACTCATTTTCACTCACCCCCGCACCATGGCGGAAAGACAATCTCGTATCAATCGGTGGCACGGGTATGGCGGGTGTGGTTGTTCGCCAGGGAATAAGTCCGCACAGTGCCGTGTCGGACACGACGGGGGTGTCGATGAGTGACGAGCGTCAAAAGGGCACTGTACGGGTCTGGGACCTGCCGACGCGGCTCTTCAAATGGGCATTGGTCGTGCTGGTTGTTTTCCAGGTGACGACCGGCCTGCTGGGCTGGTTGGGGTGGCATTTCTGGTCCGGCTACGCGATTCTGACCCTGCTGATCTTTCGGATCCTCTGGGGGATCGTCGGCAGCACGACGTCTCGCTTCTCCAGTTTCGTGAAAGGACCTTTTTCCGGCCTGGCGCATCTGCGTGAGCTCTTCGGCCGGCAAGCGCCGCGGGAGGTCGGTCACAATGCGGTCGGCGGCTGGATGGTCATAGCGCTGATCCTGGCCCTGCTGGTGCAAGCCAGCAGCGGCCTGTTCACCACCGACGATATCGCCACCGACGGTCCATTGGTCGCTGCCGCCAGCGAGAGCTGGGTCAAGAGCATGACCAGCCTTCATCATCGATGGGTCATCCTGATCTACGTGCTCGTTGGCCTGCACGTGCTGGCCGCGGTGCTCTATCTCGTCGTCAAGAAGCAGAACCTGATCGTCGCGATGATCACCGGCCGCAAACGGCGCGACGACGTGGTGGCGCCGGACCAGCCGCTGCCGCCGCTGCGCTTTGCCGGCAACCTGTTGGCCTTGATCTGCCTGATGGTCGCGGCCGCCATCGTCTATGCCGTTCTGCGTTTCGCCGCCTGAGCCGGGCCCGGACGGCAAAACGGCCGGTCAGTGGCTGACCGGCCGTGTGTAAACGACTGTGATCGGAACAGGCAGACGGTTCTGATCAGCCCGAGCTATTTTGCGCGGAACTTGTCGTGACAGGCGCCGCAGGTTTTCGCGGCGTTGCCGAATGCCTCGGCAACCTTGGCCATGTCGCCGGTGCCGGCCGCGACAGCCAGCGCGTCGATCGCCGTCCCTTCCGCCTTGTTGGCGGCCGTGAAGCCCGGCTTATCCGTCCACACCACCGGCAAGGCCTTGGTCTCGCCCTTGTCCGAACCGGCCGGGAAGAGGGCCGGGAAGGCTTCCGACAATTCCTTGAGTTTCGCCGCCGCCGGCACCACGCCGCTGGCCGGTCCCTTGGCATCGATGATGCCCTTGATCGCTTTCATCTGCGCGCCGGCCTGCTTGCGATTGTCCTTGCGCGCCGCGATCGGATCATTCTGTGCCAGGGCGACACTGCCGATCAGTGCCCCCGATAGCGCCAAGCCGATGGCGCCGACGATCAGCCCCTTCTGCATGTTCCGCTTCCTCTCTCCGCTGTGGGCGGACCCCAAACCGTGCCGCACGCCGCCGTCGTCTGAACCGGCACGTCACGCGATGAAACACTGCCGGGTGCTTTGCCGTCCATCACGAAGCCGTGAAATGAAGCAGAAAGCCCAGTGTTTCCAATTGGTAACCTGACTCGAGCCCAGAACCCGGGCTAGCGCACCGGTGCCGTCCATCGGGCTGCCGGCGGCATAGGTGCCAGTGTTTGCCGCACATGGACCATCAGGGCTGTTCCCAGGATCGGTGCTAGCAGGTTCAGGAACGGCACGATGCCGGCGGCCGCGATCAGGATGCCGACGAGCCAGACGCGGCCACGGTTGGTGCGGCGCAATGCGTTGACATCGGCCATCGGCTGGCGGCGCAGGCCGACAAGCTCGAAGTACTCGACGCTGCACAGATAGCCATTGACGACGCAAAACAGGGCGACGCTGGCGATCGGGAAGAACAAGAGGACGATGTAGATCGGCAGCAACGCGAGATTGATGCCGACCAGCAGCAGGAAGAATTTCACGCCGGACCAGATGCCGACCCAGAGCGGAATGCCG
>DATEIF010000785.1:0-17421 GCA_035279205.1 Vineibacter sp. | reverse complement strand
CGCTCTACGACAAGCTGGGGATTTCCGTTCTACCGCTCTATTACAAGGACCGCCCACGCTGGATCTGGATGATGAAGCAGGCGATCAGCAAGGTGGCCTGCTACTTCAATACGCAACGCATGATGCGCCGCTACGTCGTCGACGCCTATATCACCGCCGGCATGAGGTGATGTTCACCGGGTGATCTAACGCCCGGGAACCAGCCCGAGTAGTACCGCCGACGCGCGCCGCCGGCGGAACCCGCTCCCACCCATTTGCGTTATCGCGCTGCCGTCCTAGTCGATCTGGCGCACGGGGTGAACCCGTGCGTCAGAAACGTCGTCATGCAGAAGGATGTCGAGGGGTGCGGAACTCAAGGCCATCCATTTACTATCTGCATCCGCTGCTGGCCGGTCCTTTGAGTTCCTGGCCCCAGCATGTCGAACGTTGCGCCGGGCTGGGTTTCGATCATCTGCTGGTCGCCCCCCTCTTCGCTCCTGGGCGCTCCGGCAACATCTTTGCAACGTCGGACCATGACAGATGCCATCCGGCCCTGAAATGGAATGGCCCGGCCGACGAGGCAATCGCAGCGATCGCCGGTCTGTGCCGCGACCACGGCCTCACGCTGCTGCTCGATCTTGTCGTTCACCAGCTCGCCAGTGATGCCGCCCTTGTCGGCAAACATCCGGACTGGTTTGCCGCCGTCGCCGACGACGCAGCACTTCCCGATCCCAGGACCGCGCGCGAGGTGCGGTCCTCGGCCACGGCGCGGCCCGAGGCTCTTGGCCACGCGGCGGCGCTGGGCGGCTGGTGGCACGAGCGACTGCGGCGCTGGCTCGATGCGGGCGTCGCCGGCTTTCGCTGCCATGCCCCCGACAAGATACCGCGGCCAGCGTTGCAAAGTCTGATCGAAGCGGCGCGCCGGCATGCATCCGACGCACGCTTTATCGCTTGGACTCCCGGTGTGGCGCAGGGCGCTCTGGCAGGGCTGGCGGGCTCCCCCTTCAATCATACGGTGTCGTCGACGCCGTGGTGGGACTACCGGGCCGAATGGCTTCACGACGAGGAATCCCGGCTGCGGGCCATCGCCCCGCCTCTTGGCCTGGCGGAAGCACCGTTCGGGCCTCGGTTATCTGAAGGTTGCACCGATGCAACGCTGCTCCAACGGCGCTATCGGCGCGCGATCCTGTTCGCTGCCACCTATGGCGTCGGCTGGATCATGCCCATGGGAACGGAGTTTGCCTCGCCGCGGCGACTCGATCCCGCGCGCGACCAGCCGGAGGACTTCAACAGCCTGTGTGCTGCCCCCATCTACGATTGTTCAGGTGACATCAGGGCCGCCAACGCCATCGGCGCAGCTCATCAATCCACCGCATCAAATCATTCGAATCGACCGATCTCGCCGCCGGGTGCGGCCATCGCCGCCATTCTGCAGGCCGCTGGAGACGACAGCGAGTCCACGCGGCTGATCGTGGCCAATGCCGACCTCACCCAGGCTCGTCGGCTCGAGGCGGCATCGTTGCTGAGCAGAACCGGGTATCCTGACGCCCGCTACCGCTGCCTGCTGCCCGAGGCTACTGATCCCGTGTTGCCCGACACGGTCATGGAGTTGCAGCCGGGTGAAGTGCGCGTGCTTGTGCGCGCCCGCCCGCCCGTTGCGCCGACGAAGCGGCGTGCCAATCGCACGGCGAGCAAGGCCGTAGCCGCACCACGGCTTGCGATCGAGGCCATCACGCCGGCGGTCGACGACGGGCGGTTCCCCGTCAAACGGCTGGTCGGCGATAGCGTCACGGTCGAGGCCGATTTGATCGGCGACGGACACGGCATTCTCGCTGCGGCACTCTTCTGGCGACATGCCGATGACAGCGATTGGCAGGAGCGACGCATGGAGCTGCTGGGGAATGACCGCTGGGGCGCGTCATTTCCGATCGAGCGCCTGGGCCAGTATGTCTTCACGGTCGAAGGATGGTGTGATGCATTCTCGACGTTCCGCGACGAGTTGGCCAAGAAGTACGGTGCCGGTCGTGCCGTGGAGCTGGAGATAGAGGAAGGGCGCCTGCTGATCGCGAACGCGGCCCAGCGAGCGGACACGGAGACGGCCGCGGCGCTCGATCAAATCGCGACCGCCATACCGTCGCAACCGCCGGCAGAGCAGGTTGCCAGTCTGCTGGCCGATTCGACGGCCTCCCTGATGGCGCGTGCCGATGATCGCCCGTTCGTGCGCCGACATGAACCGCCCCTGGTGGTGGAGGTCGACCGCCGTGCCGCCGAGTTCGCCAGCTGGTATGAGCTGTTTCCGCGCTCGCAAAGCGGTGATCCGACCCGGCACGGAACCTTCGACGATGTCATTCGGAGCCTGCCGCGCATCCGGGATATGGGGTTCGACGTTCTCTATTTTCCGCCGATCCATCCCATCGGCCGCATCAACCGCAAGGGCCGCAACAACAGCCTCAAGGCCGCACCGGATGATCCGGGCAGTCCTTACGGCATCGGTTCATCCGAAGGCGGTCATGATGCGATTCACCCTGAGCTTGGCACGGTCGAGGATTTTCAGCGCCTGCGGCGCGCCGCTGCCGAGCATGGTCTCGAACTCGCCCTGGATTTTGCCATCCAGTGCGCACCGGATCATCCCTGGCTCAAGGAGCATCCCGACTGGTTCGACTGGCGGCCCGACGGCTCGCTCCGCTATGCCGAGAATCCTCCCAAGAAGTACGAAGATATCGTCAACGTCGACTTCTATGCATCGGGGGCTCGGCCGTCGCTATGGATCGCGCTGCGCGACGTCGTGCAGTTCTGGGTTGACCAGGGCATTCGACTCTTCCGCGTCGACAATCCGCACACCAAGCCGCTGCCATTCTGGGAATGGCTGATCGCCGACATCCGCTCCCGGCATCCTGACGCCATCTTCCTGGCCGAAGCCTTCACGCATCCCAAGATGATGTATCGGCTGGCGAAGATCGGCTTCGGGCAGTCCTATACGTACTTCACGTGGCGCAACACGAAGTACGAACTGACGCAGTATCTCACCGAACTGACGACCACGGCGCCGCGCGATTTCTTTCGCCCGCATTTCTTCGTCAACACGCCGGATATCAATCCCGTCTTCCTGCAAACCTCGGGCCGGCCCGGCTTCCTCATTCGTGCCGCCCTGGCAACGACTCTGTCCGGCCTGTGGGGCCTCTACAACGGCTTCGAGCTGTGCGAGGCAACGCCGCTGCCCGGACGCGAGGAATATGCTGATTCGGAGAAATATCAGCTGCGCGCGTGGGACTGGAACCGGCCGGGCAACATCGTGGCCGAGATCTCCAGGCTGAACGCCATACGACGGCGCAATCCGGCGCTACAGAGTCACCTTGGCGTCCGGTTCTACAACGCTTTCCACGACCAGATCCTGTACTACGCCAAGGCAACAGCGGATTGGGACAACGTCATCCTCGTTGCCGTCAATCTCGATCCACATCACGCCCATGAAGCGGACTTCGAGGTTCCCCTGTGGGAATGGGGCTTGCCCGACAATGCCGCTGTCACTGCCGACGATCTGATGCGGGGCAGCACCGCGACCTGGCACGGCAAGGTCCAGCACCTGCGGCTCGACCCCGCCGACCTGCCCTTTGGCATCTGGCGCGTTGCGCCGCTTGGGAGCGCGTGAGCCATGGCCACCCGCAAGCGCCCCGCTCGGACGATCGACCACGACTGGTACAAGGACGCGGTCATCTACCAGCTTCACGTGAAGTCGTTCTTTGACTCCAACGACGACGGCATTGGTGATTTCCGTGGCCTTATCGCCAAGCTCGACTACATCGTCGAGCTCGGCGTCGATACGATCTGGCTGCTGCCTTTCTATCCGTCGCCGCGCCGGGATGACGGTTATGACATCAGCGACTACCGGTCCGTTCATCCCGACTACGGCTCGATGGCCGATGTCCGACGCTTCATCCGCATGGCTCATGATCGCGGGTTGCGGGTCATCACCGAGCTCGTGATCAACCACACGTCGGATCAACATACGTGGTTCCAACGGGCTCGCCAGTCCAAACCCGGCACTGTCGCACGGGACTACTATGTGTGGTCCAACGACGATCAGCGTTACGCCGGCACCCGCGTCATCTTCGTCGACACCGAAAAATCGAACTGGACCTGGGACCCCGTTGCCGGGGCCTATTTCTGGCATCGCTTCTATTCGCATCAACCGGATCTCAACTTCGACAACCCGCATGTCCTGGAGGAGGTCCTGCGCGTCATGCGGTTCTGGTGCGACCTGGGCGTGGACGGCCTGAGGCTCGACGCGGTCCCCTACCTTGTCGAACGCGACGGCACATCGAACGAGAACCTGCCGGAAACCCACGCCGTCCTGAAGCGGATCCGGGCCAAGCTCGACGAGCACGGCAGCGGACGCATGCTGTTGGCCGAAGCGAATCAGTGGCCCGAGGATGCCCAGCAATATTTCGGCGAGGGCGACGAGTGCCACATGGCATTCCACTTCCCGCTGATGCCGCGGATGTACATGGCGATCGCGCAGGAGGATCGCTTCCCGATCACCGACATCATGCGCCAGACGCCGACCATCCCGGCCGACTGTCAGTGGGCGATCTTTCTGCGCAACCACGACGAGCTGACGTTGGAGATGGTGACAGACCGCGAGCGGGATTATCTCTGGCAGACCTATGCATCGGACCAGCGGGCGCGGCTCAATCTCGGCATTCGTCGTCGCCTGGCGCCGCTGATGGAGCACGACCGGCGCCGCGTCGAGCTGATGAACGCCCTTCTGCTGTCGATGCCCGGCACGCCGATCATCTATTACGGCGACGAGCTGGGTATGGGTGACAACATCCACCTCGGCGATCGCGACGGGGTTCGCACGCCCATGCAATGGTCGCCCGACCGCAACGGTGGGTTCTCGAAGGCCAATCCGGCCCGCCTCGTGCTGCCGACCAACATGGACCCGATCTATGGATACGAGGCCCTCAACGTGGAGGCACAAAGCAACGACACACACTCGTTGCTGAACTGGACCAAGCGCATGCTTGCCGTGCGCAAGCGGCATCGCGTCTTTGGCCGCGGTTCGCTGCGTTTCCTCTATCCCCTGAACCGCAAGGTTCTGGCGTATCTGCGCGAGCATCAGGACGAAAGCGTCCTGTGCGTCAACAATCTGTCCCGGACCGCCCAGGCCGTTGAGCTCGATATTTCGGCGTTCGCGGGCCGCGTGCCGATCGATCTTGTCGGCGGCTCGCATTTTCCGCCGATCGGCCAACTGACGTATCTCCTGACCCTGCCGCCCTACGGAGTCTACTGGTTCCTGCTGGCTGCCGAGGCGCAGTTGCCGGCCTGGCACATCCCGGCGCCTGAAGTGATGCCGGAATATACGACGATCGTACTGCGCAAGAGCCTGACCGAGATCCTCTCGCCGCCGGCGCGCACCATCGTCGAGACCGAGGTGCTGCCAGCCTATCTGCCCAAGCGGCGCTGGTTTGCCGGCAAGCAGGATCGGTTGGACCGTGTTCATATCGCCTATGCCTTGCCGCTCGCGGAGTCCTCCGGCAGGGACGAGGTGATATTCACCGAGGTGGAAGCGGATCAGGGCAAAAGTCATCCCCGCTACCTCCTGCCGCTGGGTGTCGTGTGGGAAGACGAGGCCTCACAGCCGCTGTCGCAGCAGTTGGCGCTGGCACGTGTCCGCCGCGGCCGTCGTGTTGGTCTGCTGACCGATGCCTTCTCGCTGGGCACACTGCCGAGAACGCTGTTCAGCGCACTGAAGGCCGGCCAGACCCTGCCCAGCCCGGACGGAACCATCGAGTTTCGTGCCACCAGCCGCATCCAGGACGTCGACGTATCGAAAACGCCCGAGCTTCGCCATCTCTCGGTCGAGCAATCGAACAGCTCGGTCATTATCGACGACACGGCAATGCTCAAGCTGCTGCGCAGCGTCCATGGCGGGATCCATCCGGAAGCCGAAATGAGCCGGTATCTGACGGATCGGGGCTTCAGCAATTCTCCTGCCCTGCTGGGTGAGATCGTTCGCGTCGCCGCTGACAGCACGCCCCACACGCTCGCCATCGTGCAGAGCTTCGTGCGCAATCAGGGTGACGGCTGGGCGTGGACGCTCGATTTCCTGGCGCGCGCCGTCGAGGAAATCGCCGTCACCGGCGACGACGGCCAGACCACCGCCGATGCTTTCGCCAACTACACGCGCTTTGCCGGTGCCATCGGCCAGCGACTGGCCGAGATGCACGCCATCCTGGCCGCACCATCAGATCAATCCGATTTCGATCCGGAAACGGTATCCCAGAGTGACATCGATCTTTGGTCGGAGGAGACCACGGCGGGACTGTCGGCTGCACTCGACATCATCCGCGCCACGAAAAGCTGGCCCGATGCGGCAACAACGGAGCGCGTCGCCGCACTGCTGTCGCAGCGCCGGCAGCTCCTGGCTCTGCCCAAGCAGCTGGCGCGGGCCGGGCTTGGTGCCCTGAAGACACGCGCCCATGGTGACTTCCATCTGGGCCAGGTTCTGGTCGTGCAGGGCGATGCCTTCATCATCGACTTCGAAGGCGAGCCGGCGCGACCGCTGGCCGAACGCAGGCGCAAGACCTGCCCGCTGCGCGATGTTGCCGGCCTGCTGCGATCGTTCCACTACGCCAGCGCCGCGGCCGCGCCGGGCCGGTCGGCAACGTCGCCGCAGACGGTCGAGCGCCGCAGCCAGCTGCTGGAGCGATTTACGCATCATGCCAGCAGCGCTTTCCTGTCGTCGTACCGGACCGTACTCGGGAGCGCCCCCCGGCCATGGGTGAGCAAGCGCGCCGCGCCGCCGTTGCTCGAGCTCTTCCTGCTCGAGAAGGCCGGATACGAAATCCGCTACGAAGCTGCCAATCGGCCGACCTGGCTGGCGCTGCCCGTCAACGGGCTGGCCCTGCTGACCGCCCGACTTCTCAAGAAACAGCCGGCGCTCGAGGACGCGTAAACCGATGGATCGCAAGCCGGTCATGGATGCAGGTACGATCGAAGCGCTCGTCAGCGGGCGCTGCGGTGATCCTTTTGCCGTGCTGGGACCGCACGACGGACCTGGCGGCCCCACGATCCATGCCTTTCTGCCAGGCGCCTGTCACGTCGACGTGCTGGCGCGTGATACCCATCAGGCGCTGGGCGCCCTGAGGGAGCTGCACCCTGCCGGCGTGTTTGCCGGACCCACAAGCAAGCAACGCCCCTACCTGCTGCGCATCGATTGGGGGCGCGACACCCAGGAGACCGAGGACCCCTATTCTTTCGGTCCGCTGCTGGGAGATCTTGACCTGCACCTGATCGCCGAAGGCACGCACCAGGACCTTGCCGCGTGCCTGGGCGCCATTCCCATGACCATCGGCAACGTGCCGGGTGTGCGCTTTGCAGTCTGGGCACCGAACGCGCAGCGCGTATCGGTTGTCGGTGACTTCAACCAGTGGGATGGCCGACGGCATCCCATGCGGCGTCGGCACGGTGCCGGCGTTTGGGAAATCTTCATCCCCCGCCTGATCGCGGGCGCTCCCTACAAGTACGAACTGGTCGGCCCCTCGGGCGAGGTGCTGCCCCTGAAGGCCGATCCCGTGGCGCGGGCCAGTGAAGCGCCACCGGCGACGGCATCCGTCATTGCCGACGCAGGCCCGTTTCACTGGACCGACAGCGACTGGTGTCGCTCACGGGGCGATCGCCAGTCGGTCGCCGCCCCGATCAGCGCCTACGAGGTCCACGCGACGTCCTGGATGCGGCGTCAAAGCGATGGCCGGTCTTCTTTCGACTGGGACGCCCTGGCGGACCGTCTGGTGCCCTACGTCGCCGATATGGGTTTCACGCACCTGGAACTGATGCCGATCATGAACCACCCCTTTGCCGGATCCTGGGGATATCAGCCGATCGGCAATTTTTCACCCCTGGGCTCCATGGGCACGCCCGTCGGGCTGGCCCGCCTTGTCGATCGGTGCCATGAGGCCGGAGTCGGTGTGCTTCTCGACTGGGTGCCCGGCCACTTCCCCAACGACGCGCACGGCCTTGCCCGGTTCGACGGGACGGCGTTGTACGAGCACGAGGATCCGCGCGAGGGCTTCCACCGTGACTGGAACACCCTGATCTACAACTACGGACGGCATGAGGTCCGCGCCTTCCTGATCGCAAGCGCACTGCATTGGATCGAGCACTACCACGTCGATGGTCTGCGGGTCGATGCCGTGGCCTCGATGCTGTATCGCGACTACAGCCGCCCGCCGGGCGAATGGGTCCCCAACATCTACGGCGGCCGCGAGAATCTCGAAGCCATCGGCTTTCTGCGACAACTCAACCAGACGATCGCACAACGCTGTCCCGGCGCCATCATGATCGCCGAAGAGTCGACCGCCTGGCCGGGCGTCACGCGCGCCGTCGACGAGGGCGGCCTCGGCTTTACCTACAAATGGAACATGGGCTGGATGCACGACTCGCTTCACTACATGGCGCGTGATCCCGCCTACCGCCGATATCACCACGACGAATTCACGTTCAGTGCTGTCTATGCGTTCTCCGAACGCTACGTGCTGCCGCTGTCGCACGACGAGGTCGTTCACGGCAAGCGCTCGCTGTTGGGCCGCATGCCCGGCGATGCCTGGCAGCGCCTTGCCAACCTGCGCGCCTATCTCGCCTTCATGTGGGCCCACCCCGGCAAGAAGCTGCTGTTCATGGGTGGTGAATTCGGCCAGGAGCGTGAATGGAACCACGACACCGAGCTCGACTGGCACCTGCTCGACAATCCCGCGCATCGCGGCCTGCAGCGGCTGGTTCGCGACCTCAACACGATCTATCGCCGCGAGCCCGCGCTACATCGCCGCGACGGCGAGCCCGAAAGCTTCCGCTGGATTGTGGTCGATGATCGCAGCCAAAGCGTTTTCGCTTTTCTGCGCTACGGCACGGAGACGGACCGGGCCATCCTCTGCGTCTGCAACCTCACGCCCGTGCCACGCCACGGCTACCGCCTGGGTGTTCCATCGCCCGGCGTATGGCGCGAGATCGTCAACAGCGACGCCGCCATCTATGGCGGCTCGAACGTCGGCAATGACGGCCTCGTCATTGCCGACGGCGCCGCATCACACGGCTTTCCGGTTTCCCTGACGCTGACCCTACCGCCTCTGGCGACGCTTCTTTTGCGCCAAGGCGATTAAGCCATGACGCTCCTGCCCGATCGGCTCCTGGCTGGGCGCCCTTTTCCGCTCGGCTCGACGTGGGATGGGCTTGGCGTGAATTTCGCCGTCTTTTCCGCCAACGCAGAGAAGATCGAGCTCTGCGTTTTCGATGCGTCGGGGCGCCGGGAAGTCGCGCGGATGGCCTTGCCGGAATGCACCGACGAGGTGTGGCATGGATACCTGCCCGATGCGCGCCCCGGCCTGCAGTACGGCTATCGCGCGCACGGACCATACGATCCGCGGCGTGGCCATCGCTTCAATCCGAACAAGCTTCTTCTGGACCCTTATGCCAAGCGCATTTCCGGCGAGGTGAAGTGGGCTGACGCGCTGTTCGGCTACCGCATTGGCAGCCCCCGCGGCGATCTCTCCTTCGACCGCCGCGACAGCGCAGCCGCCATGCCGCGCGCCGTCGTCACCATCGATGATACGTTCAACTGGGGCAACGACACACGCCCCCAGGTGCCGTGGTCGGAGACGGTCATCTATGAGGCGCACCTGCGTGGCGCCACGATACGCCATCCGGCCATCCCGGCGCCGGAGCGTGGCACATTCTCAGGCCTCGCCGATCCAAAGTTCATCGACCACCTGCACACGCTGGGCGTGACGGCCGTGGAGTTGCTGCCCGTCCAGGCCTTCCTTCAGGACCGCTTCCTGGCGGAGAAAGGGCTGCGCAACTACTGGGGATACAGCACGCTGTGCTTTTTCGCGCCGGAACCGCGCTACCTCGCCGACGGTGCGCTGCTCAGCATGCAGGTCGCCGTTCGACGCCTGCATGCGGCAGGCATCGAGGTCATTCTCGACGTGGTCTACAACCATACCTGCGAAGGCGGTGAAGCCGGCCCCACGTTGTCGCTGCGCGGTCTGGATCATGCCAGCTACTACCGGCTGATGCCGGACGATCCGCGCCATCTCATCAACGACACCGGCTGCGGCAACACGCTCAACGTGACGCACCCGCGCGTTCTTCAGATGGTCACCGATTCGCTACGGTACTGGGCCACGACATTCCATGTCGATGGCTTTCGCTTTGATCTGGGCGCGAACCTGGGTCGCGAGGCCTCGGGCTTTGACCCCGGCTCCGGCTTTTTCGATATCCTGCGGCAGGACCCGCTGCTGTCACGCCTGAAGCTGATCTCGGAGCCCTGGGACATCGGCCCCGGTGGCTACCAGCTGGGCAATCACCCGTCGGGATTTGCCGAGTGGAACGACAAGTATCGCGACAGCGTACGCCGTTTCTGGCGCGGCGATGAAGGCCAGCGCCCCGAACTGGCGGCTCGCCTCATGGCGTCCGGCGATGTCTTTGAGCATCACGGCCGTCGCCCCTGGGCCTCGGTGAATTTCGTGACGGCCCATGACGGCTTCACGCTGCACGATACCGTGAGCTACGAGCACAAGCACAATGAGGCGAACGGCGAGGACAATCGCGACGGGCACAACGAGAACTACAGCGCCAACTGGGGCGTCGAAGGACCAAGCGATGACCCCGCCATCATCGACGTGCGCAACCGCCTGAAACGCGCGATGCTGGCGACGCTGTTGTTCTCGCATGGCACGCCCATGCTGTTGGCCGGCGACGAACTGGGACGAAGCCAGCACGGCAACAACAACGGCTATTGCCAGGACAACGAGACGACCTGGCTTGACTGGGACGCCGCGGCGCTTCCGGAAAATCAGATATTGCAGCGTTTCGTAGCGCGACTGATCGCCCTGCGGCGCGCCCATCCCAGCCTGCGCAGCGACCGGTTCCTGCACGGCCAGGTCGAGCTGATGCCGGGACTTGCCGACGTCGGCTGGTTCGACATCGACGGCAAACCGATCCCGGCGGAGGCGTGGAACGATCCTAACGGGCGCGCGTTTGCCCTGCGGCGGGCATGTCGGTCTAAGCACAGCATCGATGCCACGCTGGTTCTGCTCAACGCCGGCGCCGATGCGAAGCAGTTCATCTTGCCGCAGCCGGACGTCGCGTGGCGACGCGCGTTGGACTCCGCAACGCCCGATCTGGTGAAGGAAGACGCCATGCAAGGTCCCATCACCGTCGAAGCCCACAGCGTGGTGCTCCTGGTTGCCCGAATCGACGGACATCCCGTGTGACCGATCGGTTCGCGTATCCCTTGCCGTTCGGCGCCAACCTCCGCGACGACGGGCATACCCAGTTTCGCTTGTGGGCGCCGGATAGCGCGTCTGTCCTCCTCGAGCTGGAAGGGGCGGCAACGGTGCCCATGCGGCCGCAGGGTGACGGCTGGTTCCTCGCTGTCGTCCCCTCGGCCGCGCAAACCCGCTATCGCTACCGCGTACGCCCTGACCTCGCTGTTCCTGACCCTGCATCGCGGGCGCAGGCGTCGGATGTGCATGATCCCAGCCTCGTCGTGGATCCCCGCGCCTATGCCTGGCGTAACGCGGACTGGCGTGGCCGCCCGTGGCACGAAACCATCCTCTACGAGGCGCACGCCGGCCTGCTTGGCGGTTTCACCGGACTGACGCAGCGGCTCCCGGAACTCGCGGCACTGGGCGTCACGGCTGTGGAGCTGATGCCCGTCGCTGATTTCCCCGGCGCGCGGAACTGGGGGTACGACGGCGTGCTGCCTTTTGCACCCGACCGGGCCTATGGCACGCCCGACGAGCTCAAGGCTCTCATCGATCGCGCGCACGGCCTGAACCTGATGATGTTCCTGGACGTCGTCTACAATCATTTCGGCCCGGACGGAAACTACCTCGGCGCCTATGCCTCACCGTTCTTCCGACAAGACGTGACGACACCATGGGGACCCGCGATCGATTTCAGTCGTCCCCAGGTCAGGCGCTTCTTTATCGAGAACGCGCTCTACTGGCTGATGGAGTATCGCTTCGACGGTCTGCGCCTGGACGCCGTTCACGCCATCGGTGATGCCGGCTGGCTCGATGAGCTTGCCGCCGAGGTGCGCCGAACGATCGAGCCGGGTCGACACGTCCATCTCGTGCTCGAGCACGACGGCAATGCTGCCAGCCACCTGACCCGCGGCTTCGACGCACAGTGGAACGACGACGCGCATCATGTGCTGCATGTGCTGCTCACGGGCGAAGGCGACGGCTACTACAAGGATTACGCCGATACGCCAGCCAAGCATCTGGCGCGATGTCTGGCCGAGGGTTTCGCTTATCAGGGCGAGCCGTCGCCCTACCGGGACGGAGAACGCCGCGGTGAGCCCAGCGCCCACCTGCCGCCGACATCCTTCGTGATGTTCCTGCAGAATCACGATCAGGTCGGCAACCGCGCCTTCGGTGAGCGGCTGAACCAGCTCTGCCCCAGGGAATCCCTGGAGGCGGCAACGGCACTACTGCTGCTGTCACCGCAAGTTCCCCTGATCTTCATGGGCGAGGAATGGAACAGCACATCGCCGTTTCTCTTCTTCACCAGCCACAACGACGCGCTGGCGGCGGCCGTGCGCGACGGGCGGCGACGGGAGTTCGCGCGCTTCCCGGCGTTCGCGTCCGAGGAGGGCCGTAGCCGCATTCCCGATCCCAACGACCCGGCGACGTTCCTGACCTCCCATCCGCTGCCGCCCGGCTCCCGGGGTTCGAACACCTGGCATGATCTTGTCCGCCACCTATTGGCCATCCGACGCGACGCCATCGTTCCACGCCTGCCCGGCGCACGGGTAACCGAGTCGCGCGCCATCAGTGCGGCTGCCGTGCGTACGGCCTGGCGTCTCGCCGATCAGTCGACCCTGACCATCGCGGTCAATTTCGGCACTGAGACCGCCCCCTGTGGCGCGATCGGCGGCCGCGTGCTGTTCGCCACGGGCACGGCGGTGGCCACCGGCGTCGCGGCAGGCGATCTGCCGGCGCGCAGCCTGATTGCCGTGCTCGACGACGCGCCCTGATGAGCGACCGGGCACTGACCGCACTCGCCCGCGCCGCGGGCGTCCTGGTGCGCTGGCGAGACGCGTTCGGCAACGAGCGGACGGTTTCTCCCGAAACGCAGCGCGCGCTGCTGTCGGCAATCGGCCTCGCGGCGGGAACGCCCGGCCAGATCCGCGAGAGCCGATCCGCACTCAGGCTCAATGCGACACACCCCGGGCTGCCCAAGCTCATCACCGCGGACATCGGCACACCGACCGCGCTGCCCGCTACGGCGGCCGGTTCGCGTCGTTACCGGCTCGAGTGCGAGGATGGCCACCAGATCGACGGCATCCTGCCGGATGGTCCCGGCATGGTGCTGCCGCCGCTCAACACATACGGCTACCACCGCCTGATCCTGGGCGACGAGGTCAGCACGCTGGCCGTGGCGCCGCATCACGGCTTCGGCATCCGCGATGCGCTGGGTCACGAGCGCGCCTGCGGCCTGGCCGCGCAACTCTATTCACTGCGCCGCGCTGCCGACGACGACATCGGCGACTACGGCACGCTGGGAATGCTCGCCCAGGCGGTGGCGCCGAGCGCCGACGCCCTGGTGGTCAGCCCCGTGCATGCCCTGTTCAACAACGACCCCGCGCGCTTCAGCCCCTATGCGCCCTCCAACCGGTTGTTCCTCAACGTCCTGCATATCGACGTCCATGCGCTGTGCGCACCGCTGGGCATCGCCGCCGGCGAGGCCCTCGGCCAGCCGGCGCACGCCCATGCGCCATCGTCGTTGATCGACTGGCCGGCCGTCGCGGCGCGCCGTCTTGTTCTCCTGCGTCAGGCATTCGAGGTGATGCACGCGCGCGGGCTGCTCTCGCCCGACACGCCGACCGGACAGGACTTCCTGGCGTTCCGGCGCAACAGGGGTCAGGCGCTCGAGCGCCATGCCTGCTTCGAGGCGCTGCAGGCCGACGTGCTGCGCGCCGACCCGACGCGGTGGTCGTGGCGAACCTGGCCCGCCGGCTTCACCAACCCCGACAACCACGACGTGGCGATCTTCGCACGCGACTTTGCGCACGAGATTGCATTCCACGCCTTCCTGCAGTGGCGGGCCGACAAGGATCTCGCTGCTGCCCAGGCCGCCGCAAAGGATGCCGGCATGGGGCTGGGACTGATTGCCGATCTCGCCGTCGGTACGGATCCGGCCGGCTCATATGCCTGGGGACATCAGGCTGAGATGCTGCCGGAACTTTCGGTGGGCGCGCCACCGGACCTGTTCAACCCGCTCGGCCAGGACTGGGGCCTGGCGACGTTTTCGCCGCACGCCCTGCGTGGCCACGGCTTCGCTCCCTTCGTGAACCTGTTGCGCGCGGTGATGCGCCACGCCGGCGGCGTGCGCATCGACCATGTGCTGGGCCTCAAGCGCCTGTGGTTGGTCCCCAAGGGGGTCTCGGCGAACGACGGTGCTTATCTCAGCTATCCTCTGGAGGACATGCTGCGCCTGGTGGCCTTGGAATCGTGGCGGCACCGCACCGTCGTGATCGGCGAGGACCTCGGGACCGTGCCGCCGGGCTTCCGCGCGACACTGCGCGACAGGGGCATCCTGGGCACCCGCGTACTGTGGTTCGAGCGCCAAGACACCGGCTTCGTGTCGCCCCGAAAGTGGCCACCGGCCGCCGTGGCGACCAGTTCGACGCACGATCTGCCCACGATTGTCGGGTGGTGGACGGAACGTGACATCGATTGGCGTGCCGAGCTGGGTTTGCTGGGCCCGCACGAGACACCAGAAAGCCTGCGCGCGGACCGGTCGGCCGACCGCGCTGCTCTCTGGCAGAGCCTGTGCGCGGCGCGCGTCGCCCGGGGCGAACTGCCGGCTAAGGACGAGCCGGCATCCGTCCTGGAGGCTGTCGCGGCGTTTGTCGGCGCCACGCGCTGTGCGCTGGCCGTGCTGCCGCTCGAGGATATCCTGGGCCTGGTCGAACAGCCCAATCTGCCAGGTACGATCGACAGCCACCCGAACTGGCGCCGCCGCCTGCCGATCGCCATCGAGCACATGATGCAGGACCCGGCCGTCAGGGCGCGCATTGCCGCCTTGGCGGCGGCGCGCCGACGGCCATGACGCCGCCGCGCGCCACGGTGCGGCTGCAGTTCCATCGAGGCTTCACTCTCGACGACGCGCTACGCCTGGTCCCCTATTTCGCCGACCTCGGCATCAGCCATCTCTACGCCTCGCCGCTGATGACGGCGCGCAGCGGATCGACCCATGGCTATGACATCGTCGATCATACGCAGGTCAATCCGGAACTGGGTGGGATGGCGGCACTGCGCCGCCTGGTGGCTGCACTGTGGCCAAAAGACATGGGCTTGATCCTGGACATCGTGCCCAACCACATGGCCGTCGGCGGCAACGACAATGCCTGGTGGCTCGACGTGCTGGAGTGGGGCCCGCACAGCCGCTATGCCCGCTTCTTCGACATCGACTGGCAACCGCTGACCCCGGCTCTGCGCGGCAAGGTGCTGGTTCCTTTCCTGGGCGACCCCTACGGAGTCTGCCTGAAGCGTGGCGCCATCACACTGCGCTTCGACCAGACGGATGGACGTCTGTTCGCCGGCTACTACCATCACAGATTTCCCATCAGGCTGGCGTCATACGCCGACTTGCTGCGCAACCACGCGCCCCTCCAGGGGCTCGCCGAGTCGTTCGCCGCAGTGCAGGCATCAGCGCGGACCAACAGCGGGGCCATGACCGACACAGCGCCCTTGCGAGAGGCCTTGCGCCAGTGCGTTGCCACGCCCGACGGCAGCGCGGCCATGGCGGCACTGATCGAGCGCCACAACGCCGCAACCGCCGACGGGCGCCATCGCCTGCATGCCCTGCTCGAGCAACAGCACCATCGGCTGTGCTGGTGGAAACGCGCGGCCGATCGCATCAACTGGCGGCGCTTCTTCGACGTCAACGACCTGGCTGCCCTGCGGGTCGACCGGCCCGAGGTTTTCGACGCCACTCATGCCTTGATCCTGCAGCTCTATGCCGACGGCCTGATCGACGGCGTGCGGGTCGACCATGTCGATGGGCTGGCCGACCCCGGCGCTTATTGCCGCAAGCTGCGGCGATCCCTGGAGGCGCGCGCGCCACATCGGCCGGCTGCAGCGCCGGCCGGACCACCTTATGTCATCGTCGAAAAGATCCTGGCGCCGCAGGAGCGCCTGCGTGCGTCATGGCGAACCGACGGCACAAGCGGCTACGACTTCATGAACGAGGTATCGGCGGTCCAGCACGACCGGGATGGCGAGGCGCCGCTGACCGACCTCTGGCGGCAGGTCAGCGATCGTACGGCAGGCTTCGAGAACGAAGCACACACCGCCAAGCAGGACGTCCTGGCGACGTCTTTCCCCGGCGAGTTCCAGGCAGCGTTGGCTGCCGTGGACGATTTGACTGCGCACGATCCAGCCTGGCGCGACATGCCGCCGGCCGCTCTGAAACGCGCTCTGACGCTGTTCCTGATCCATCTGCCTGTGTATCGCTTGTACCGCAGCGATCTGGACGCCGCCGACAGGGCCGTTCTGGCCGCGACGCTGCGACAGGTCCGTCGCGATCTGCCGCGATCGCAGCGCCAAGCTCTCGGCTTCATCGCACGGACCTTGAGCCGACCGGGACCGGCGGCGACACGATCAGAGCAGCGGCGCGTGGCACTGCGCATCCAGCACCTTAGCGCGCCGCTGGCGGCCAAGGCTGTCGAGGATACGGCCTTCTACCGCTACGGACGGCTGCTATCGCGCAACGACGTTGGCGCGTCACCGTCGCAGTTCTCGTTGTCGCCGGATCAGTTCCACGCCGCGTGTCGCCGGCGCCTCGATGCCTATCCCACCGCGATGCTGGCGACCGCGACCCACGACCACAAACGGGGCGAGGACGTGCGGGCGCGGCTTGCCGTGCTCAGCGAAATACCCCAGGCGTGGGCCGACGCAGTCCACGGCTGGATCGCCATGAATGCCTTTCTCCGCACGCAGCTTGCCGATGGCGATGCACCTGATGCGGCCGACGCCTTCATGCTCTATCAGATGGCGGTCGGCGCCTGGCCGCCCGGCCTGCATGTCGATGACACCGCCGGCATCACCGTCTTTGCCGAGCGGCTGGCCGATTGGCAGCAAAAGGCGCAGCGCGAAGCCAAGCGCCGCACATCATGGCGGGCCCCGAATCAGGCCTATGAGGACGCAAGCCGGCGGTTCCTGATGCAGGCTCTCGCACACCCTCCGTCTCGCCAGAGCCTGCATGGCTTCGTTTCCCGCATCGAGGCAGCCGGCGCGCTCAACGGCCTGGTGCAAACCCTGCTACGCGTGACAGCCCCTGGCGTACCTGATCTGTATCAGGGTACCGAGCTGTGGGACTTCAGCCTGGTCGACCCCGACAACCGCCGGCCGGTCGACTTCGATGCCCGGCGGG
>DATEIF010000784.1:0-10825 GCA_035279205.1 Vineibacter sp. | reverse complement strand
CAGGTCAGGTAGAGGTCGACCTGCTCGGCCGCCAGATCCTGGCCGGCGTCGGAGGAGCCGCCGAAGTAGAGCGGCGGATAGGGCTTCTGCACCGGCGGAAAGTCGAGCCGCCCGCCCTTCACCTTGTAGTACGCACCATCGAAGTCGACGGTCTGGCCCGACAGCAGCGCCCGCCAGATCTGCAGGAACTCGCCGGCCTGGGCATAGCGCTCGTCATGCGGCAGGAACACGCCATCGCCTGCCAGCTCGGTGGGGTTGCCGCCGACCACGACGTTGAGCAGCAGCCTTCCGTTGCTGAGACGGTCGAGCGCCGCGGTCTGGCGCGCCGCGAACGACGGCGACACCACGCCCGGCCGCAGCGCGACCAGAAACTTCAGCCGCTCGGTCACCGTCGCCAGGCCGGTCGCGGTGATCCAGGAATCCTCGCAGCTCTGGCCGGTCGGCAGCAGCACGCCGCCGTAGCCGAGCTGGTCGACCGCGGTCGCGATCTGGCGGAAATAGGCAAAGTCAGCCGGGCGCTGGCGGCGCTCCGAGCCCAGGTACGACCCATCGCCGTGGGTCGGAATGAACCAGAAGAAGTCGAGCGGCCGGCGGTCCGCGCGTGTGATCGAGATCGACGTCATCACCGTGTTCCTTCGCGTGTTCTTCGCCGCTCAGCTTCCCGACGGCCGCCACACGGCGTCGCGCACCACGATCGGCTTGGGGATCAGGCCAAGCTTGTGGAACGTGTCGGCGATCTCCTGCTGCTGGGCGATCACCGCCTCGCTGATCGGCCGCAGCGCGATCGTCGCCCGGTCGACGGCGATCTGTTGCGCCTTGAGCTCGACGCCAGTCGTTTCGGAGATGGCAGCGGCGAGCTCGTCGCGGTTCTTGTCTGCCCACGCGGTGACTTTCGCCACCTCCTCGATCGCTGCCTGCAGGATGGCCGGGTGACGGCCGGCGAACGCACGGTTGGCGAGATAGAACGAGTTGCTTGGCCGTGTGTCCTTCGTCGATGCCAGGGTTCGCGCGTTCTGACGCAGTTCGGCAATGGCGTAGTACGGATCCCAGATCGTCCAGGCATCGATACTGCCGCGGGCGAACGCGGCCGCCGCATCGGCCGGAGTCAGATACACGGGCGTGATATCGGCATAGGTGAGACCAGCCTTCGCCAGCAGCTGGATCGTGAGGTTGTGCGAGCTCGAGCCCTTGGCAAACGCGACCTTCTTTCCCTTGAGATCGGCCAGGGTTCTGATGGCGGAGGATTGCGGCACGATCAGCGCCGAGTCGGACGCCGGACTCGAAGCGACATAGACCACGTTGGCGCCGGCCGCCTGGGCGAAGATGGGTGGCGTATCGCCGACCGGTCCGATGTCGATGGCGCCCAGGCCGAGCGCCTCCATGAGCGGTGGTCCGTACTGGAATTCGATCCACTTCACCGTGTCGACGCCCAGCGTCTTGAGCCGCGCCTCGATCGTTCGCTGCTGCTTGACGACGGAAAAGATGCCGCCCTTCTGGTAGCCGATGCGAAATTCCTTCAGGTCCTGCGCCGCGGCCGTACCGGTGAACGCGACCGCGCCCAGCGCGGCAACGAGCAAAAGTCGTCTGGTGGTCATGATGGCAATCCTCTCAGGGAATGGCGCACACGCTCGCACGGCGCGGCCGTCGGGCCCGCGCGATCACATGCTGGGTGCGCTCTGGTGGAGATACTGTCGGTAGAGACGGTGCTGCCGTCAGCTCACCTGATCGAACATCGCATTGCGCGCATCGCTTCCACCATCCGCGGTCCGTCGCGCGCCGACACTCACGGCCGGCGCCCGCTTTCTGAGAGGACGGACTATGGGGGGACGCCAGACAGCGAAAAAGCAACTTTTCCTGAATCGGGATGTTAGTTTTTATGAGGCGAGGCCGGTCAAAACGCCAGATCGGCTCCGCGCTGGGGGATCGATGGAGCTCAGGCACATTCGCTACTTCGCGGCCGTCGCCGAAGAGGGCAGCATTTCAGCGGCCTCGACCCGCGTCCGGATCGCGCAATCGGCGTTGAGCGCGCGCATCGCCAACCTCGAGGCTGAGCTGGGCGCCAAGTTGTTCGCGCGCCACGGTCGGGGAACGACGCTGACACCGGCCGGACGCCTGTTCCACAAACATGCCCAACGGATCCTGTCCGCAGTGGACGCCGCGCGGCACGCCATCCGGGCGACGACGGGCACGTCGACCGGCGAGGTCGTCCTCGGCCTGCCCTCGACCATCGCGATGCTGCTCACCGTGCCCATCATCGAGCTGGTGCGCGAGCGCCTGCCACATGTCGAGCTGCGCATCGTCGATGGCATGAACGGCGACATCCAGGCCTGGCTGGCCGAGGGTCGCCTCGATGTTGCGATCATCTACCTGACGGGAAGGCGCGGCGATCGCCACACGATCCCGCTGGTCGACGACGATCTCTACCTGATCGGCAAGGAAACGCCCCAGACTCGCGGCCGCAAGCAAATCGCTTTCGCCGAACTGGCGTCGTTGCCGCTGGTGCACACGTCCGTGGCCCATGCCGGCCGGATCCTGCTCGATCGCGTGGCACACCGCACCGGTGTCACCCTGTGCTACGCGACGGAAGTCGATTCCCTGGCCCAGCTCAAGACGTTGGTCCAGCGCGGCCATGGTCATACCGTGCTGCCGATGATTGCACTCGGCGACAGCCGCAGTGATCCCCGGATCCGGACTCTGCGCATCGTCGAGCCCGACTTGAAACTGCGCTGTAGCCTGGCGTTCACACCCAGGCGCAAGGTATCGCGCGCCGTACGCGATGCCGCCGCCCTGGTACCCGTGGTGGCCGAGCGCCTCCTGCGGCAGCGCCGATGGCACGGCGGTCGACGAGCCGAGCCGGACGCTGGTCGCTGACGTCATCCCGAGCGCAGCGAGGGATCCCCTGCGAGCGACGCAGGGTGCGCTATCGCAGGAGATCCCTCGCTGAGCTCGGGATGACAGCGGCGACTCACCATCGCGGATGGAGCGAGGTATCGCGCTGCGCGATATCTCGTAGCACGCAACGCTGATTGGCGCCGGCGCCTTAGCCTTTCACAATGATGGTGTCGCGGAAGGCCCAGGCGGAGGATGTCATGCTGGCGGCAGCGAAAGCGGAAGATCATGCCGAAATCGATCGCGAGATGGAGGCACGCCTCGACATCACGCGATGGAGCCTGGAAGAAACCCTGAGCCTGGGCAGCCGGATCCTCGCCGATGAGGGTCATTGGCGTGGCGGACTCGCGGGCCAGATCACGGCGCGGGCCGGGACCGACCGGTTTCTGACGTTGGGATTCGGGGTCGGCTTCGACGAGGCGAAACCAGATAATCTTGTTCTGGTCGATGACCGCATCAAGCCGGTCGGAAACCACGCCACCATGCCCAACCCCGGCGTGCGCTTCCATATCCGGGTCTATCGCGATCGCCCGGGCGTGGGTTGCATCGTGCATACGCACCCGCCGGCCGTCGCCGCCCTGTCCATGGTCGGTGAAGACCTGGCGGTGGCGCACATGGATGCAACGCCGTTCTTCGACGATTGCGCCTACCTCGCCGAGTGGCCGGGGCTGCCGATCGCCGATCGCGAGGGCGAGATCATCTCAGACGCCCTGGGAACCAAGCACGCGATCCTGCTGGCCCACCATGGCCTGCTGACCATCGGGGCCACCATCGAAGACGCGGTCATGCGTGCCGTGTGGCTGGAGCATGCGGCCGACATGCAGCTGCGCGCGCGTGCCATCGGCCCCATCAAGCCGATCCGGCCCGAGCTCGCCGCTGAATCGCGCGACTTCCTCACCAAGCGCAAGGTGATCGACCTGACCTTCGCCTATTTCGCCCGCCGCGCATTGCGCCGGGACCCGGGTTGCCTGCAGCCGACGCGCCGGGCGCGCGCGTAACGACGGAGGACAGCCATGCGCTCTCACATCAAGCGGCGGCGCCTCATCGGAGCGGGCGCCGGCGCCGTTGCCGGCTCGCTGGCTGCAGCTCCAGCGATTGCGGAGCCGGCACCCGTGGTTCGCTGGCGCATGGCGTCCAGCTACCCGAAGTCGCTGGACACCGTCTTCGGCGAAGCCACGCTGATCGCCGAGCGCGTGCGGGCGCTGACCGACGGCAAATTCGACATCCGCGTCTTCGCCGCCGGCGAGATCGTGCCGCCGCTGCAGGTGCTCGACGCCGTGCAGAACGGCACCGTCGAGTGCGGCCACAGCGCCGGCTTCTTCTACATCGGCAAGCAGCCGGCCCTGGTCTTCGACACCGGCGTTCCTTTCGGCCTGACGCCACGCCAGCACAATGCCTGGATGCAGCATGGCGGCGGCCTGGAACTGATGCGCGAGGTGTACGCCGCCTTCAATGTCATCCAGTTGCCGACCGGCAACACCGGCGCCCAGATGGGCGGCTGGTTCCGCAAGGAGATCCAGAGCCCGGACGACCTCAAGGGGTTGCGCATCCGTGCGCCGGGGTTCGTCGGCAGGGTCTATGCCAAGCTGGGCGCCGTGCCGCAGACGATCGCCGGCGGCGACATCTTTCCGGCGCTGGAAAAGGGTACGCTCGACGCCGTCGAATGGGTCGGCCCCTACGATGACGAACGGCTGGGCCTGCACAAGGCGGCCAAGTTCTACTACGCGCCCGGGGTTCTCGAGCTTGGCGCGTCGCTGTGCTGGATCGCCGGCCAGGCCGCATGGAACGCCCTGCCGCCCCTCTACCAGCAGGCACTGCGGTCGGCCTGCACCGAGGCGGCCACGGCCACCATCGCGAAATACGACGCCAACAATCCACCCGCCCTGCGGCGTCTGATCGCCGGCGGCGCCAAGCTCTCCTATTGGCCGCCCGGCGTCATGAAGGCCATGCAGAAGGCGACGTACGAGCTGCTCGACGAATCGGCGGCCGCCGATCCGCTGTTCCGCCGGATCTACGACTCATGGAAGGCATTCCGCGACGAGCAACATCTGTGGTTTGCCGTCAACGACGGCGCGGCCGAACGCTTCGTCTACGCCAACCGGGCCTAGGGTATCGCCCGGCCCTTGGCTTCGGGCGGAATGCCGTCGGCCGGGCGCACCAGGCCCTTGACCCGCCACCAGTTGAAGCGCGCGAAGGTCGCCGGCGACTGCATCAGGGTCAGGTCACGCCACAACAGTGCACGCCCCGACAGATCGCCGGCGAACACCGTGCGCCAGTCATCGACGATGCGCCGCCACGTGACGGCCGCCAGACCGCGCGGCGGCCGGGCCGGACGTGGCATGGCGCTTGACGGAAAATCCAGCGCCACCAGCAACGCCAGCAGCGCATCGAGCGGCCGCGACAGGCGGGCCCGCGCGGCGCGCGCGTCGATCTCCCGCCAGTCCAACCCCGCGCCATGGCGCAGCAGCAGGCGTGCCGCGTCGATCACCTTCGCCGCCGTCTGCCAGCCGAAGCGGTCCTTGGCGATGTTGGAGACACAGATCAGCAGCACGTGCTCGTCGCGCGGCATGTGCACCACGCCATCGGGCAATGCCAACGCCTGGACGCCGGCGCGCACATCGTCGGCGGGCAGCCCGCGCGGCAGCGGCCACGCGTCGGCTTCGACATGCAGGTCGATATTGGTGATGCCGTCGGGCGAGTGGAACGGCACATAGCTGGCATCGGACACGAAGCCCCACCGGGTGCGCCGCACCCCGCCGAAGCGAAAGCCCAGCGGCAGGAAGAGGTCGATCGCCGGGCCGATTTCGGCCCGTGGCAGCAGGACGTCGATGTCGCCCAGCACGCGCGGCGTCGGTGGATCGTGCAGGCGATGGGCGTTGGCAAGGCCTTTCAGGACGACCGGATGCAGGCCGGCTTCGGTCAGCCGCCGCAAGGCCGAGATGTGCGCCGCCAGGGTGAGCCTGGACAGCAGCACCGACGCCGTCGCGGCGGCGGGGTCGACCGCCGGCGCACCCAGCAGCGGTGTCAGCGGCGCCAGCAAGGATGCCGTCCAACCCGCCGAACAGCGCGCCGCCAGCCGTCCGGCCAGTACGCGCACCGTGTCCGCCGTCGCCGCATCGAGGGATGCGACGCCGGGCGTCCCCGTCAGAACCGTACGCCACAGCAGCGCCGCAGCCGCCGCGGAACGATCCTTGGCTGCCACGGCATCGATACCGGCCGACATCACGCTCCGCCCCGACACTGTGCCGACACCGGCGGCATTGTCCGCCGCCGGCCAACAGTCTATGCTCAATTCAGTCGTGTTATCATAGCCTTATGCTAAGGTAGCCGATCAGTAACCAGCGCGGCCGGGCCGCGCGACATGCTCGTCCAAGATGTCTTCGATCCTCTATTGGGCCCTGCTGGGCATCGTTTGTCTTGCGCCACTTCCCTTGGCGTCGAACCGCCCACTGCCGTGGAGCGTCCTGTCGCTGGCCGTCGGCGCGCTGCTGCTGCTGTGGGGCATCGGCCAGCTGATCGACGCCCTGCGGCGAGGTCCGGTACGCGAGATGCCCGGGAATGCCGACGCGACCGGCCGCCTCGCGCACGCCCGGCTGGTCGATCGCTACGCGCTTCTGCTGGTCCTCGGCTTTTCGATCCTGATCGCCTGGTACTGGGTACAGGCATCACCGGCGCTCAGCGGCGGGTGGGCGCATGCGGCGTGGGCCGAAGCAGGCGCGGCGCTGGGCACGGCGTTGCCGGCGGCGGCGAGCCTCGATCCTGCTGCAGGCGAAACACTGATCATGAAGATCGTGGCCTATGGCGGCATCTTCCTGCTGGCGTTCGAGATGGGGCGCGACCGGAACCGGGCGCGGCTTGGCTTCTGGGCCGTCTGCCTGGCGGGTTTCGCTTACGCCGTCTATGGTCTGTTCGTGCAGTTCACCGGCGATCGCACCGTGCTGTGGTTCGCCAAGGACGCTTATCCCGAAAGCGTCACATCCACCTTCATCAACCGCAACGCCTATGCCACCTACGCCGGGATGGCGGTGCTGGCCGGCCTCGTGCCGCTGGTGTCCGAGGTGCGGCGGCTCACGCGGGAGCGGCTGACGCCGCTGCGTTTCCTGCTGGCGCTTTCCGAACGGACGTCGCCGTCCCTTTATCTGGTGATCGCGGCCACCATCACCGGGCTGGTCGCCATCGCGCTGACCGGCTCGCGCGCCGGCGTCGCCTGCTTTGCGCTGGCCCTGGTCGTGTTCGCGGTCGGCCTGCTGATTGCGCGCGAAATCAGGTTGCGCACGTTCCTGGTCGGTGCGGCAGTGGGCAGCGGTGTCATCGTCACTGTCCTGCTGCTGAGCGGCGACTTCCTGGTCAAGCGACTGGTGACCGAAACGGCGCCTGAGGCACGCGCCAGCGTCTTTGATGTCGCGCGCCTGGCCGTTGCCGAGGAGCCCTGGATCGGCCATGGGCTGGGTGGCTTCGGCCCTGCCTTCAACCGGGCCAATGACGGCCGCGCCGTGTTCGAGACGTATGTCGATCTGGCACACAACACCTATCTCGAGCTCGCCGTCGAGGGCGGCATCCCGGCCCTGCTGCTCAGCCTGGCGCTGATCGGCGGTGCCGTCGGCATCTGCTTCGCCGGCGTGATGTCGCGCGGCCGCAATGCCACCCTGTCGATTGCCGCCGTCGCCATTGCCACAATGGTCGGGGCGCATGCCACGGTCGATTTCGGCATCCAGATGCCGGCCGTCGCCGCCACCTTCATGCTGCTGATGGGCGTGGCCACCGCCCAGGCACTGATGGTCGAGAAGTCGGAACCCCGCTTCGAGAGCCGGCGCGCCCATAGCACGCGCCGGTTCGGCCGCAGCCGCCCGCATCGTGCCGATGAAGCGGTGACGCCGCCGCCGGAACTGGAGATCGCCTGGCCGGTACGATCGACCGCGCCCGTCCTGCCGGCGCCTGCCCGCATGGCCGCGCCGGGGATGCTGCAGCCGTTGTCGCGGATGCAGGACGACGAAGCGCGACCGCCCGCGGCGTCGCAGGATGGGCCGGCATCGGCCGACGAGTATGAATCGGCGATGGCCCGCTGGCGGGCGTTGCGCCAGGTCGGTGCGGACGATGCGGCCGCACCCGGCGATGCGGTGCCGATCACCCAGCCCGACACCCGATCGGCCGAGACTGAGTCGCCTCCCGTCGATGAGCCGCCCGATGGCAGCACGCCGCACAGGGCCAAGGTCGTGCCGTTGCCGCGCACGTCGCGCCCCTGATCGCGTCGCGCCGGCTGACTGACGTTGCATGCCGGCACGGTGATCGGCCACGATGGCAACACCGGAGGTTGCCATGAAGATCACGCGCGTCGATTCAATCCTGCTGGCCGTGCCGTTCGAGGATCACGGCGGCATCTGGCGTGCCAGCGGCGATCGCAAGGTATTCCAGACCTTGATGGTGCGGATCGACACCGACCAGGGCCTCAGCGGCTGGGGTGAGGTCTTCACCAAGAACGGCGAGCTGGCGCTGAAGGTCTTGTTCGACACGCATGTCGCGCCGGCATTGATCGGCCGCGACGCCACCCGCATCGGCGCCATCAAGCGCGATCTTGAGAAGCTGCATCACAATTTCGGCCGCGTCGGCGTGATGGCGTTCTGCGTCTCCGCGGTCGACCTTGCGCTGTGGGATATCCTGGGCCAGGCGGCCGGCCTGCCGTTGTATCGTCTCCTGGGCGGCGCCACCCGCGATGAGATCCCGCTCTATGCCAGCCTGACCCGCTATGGCGAGCCGCGCGCCGTCGCCAACACGGTCGAGCGCGCCGTCAAGGAAGGCTACGGTGCCGTCAAGCTGCACGAGGTGCTGGTCGACACCGTCGTCGCCTCGCGCGCCGCCGCCGGTCGCGACACGGCGCTGATGCTCGACACCAATTGCCCGTGGTCCCTGGCCGAGGCCAAGCGCAACGCCAAGCGAATGGAGCCCTACGATCTGATGTGGCTGGAAGAACCGACCTGGCCGCCCGAGAACGTGCATGCGCTGGCCGAGCTGCGGCGCTCGACGTCGATCCCGATCGCCGCCGGCGAGAATGCCGGCAGCCTCGCCGACTATCGCGTGATGTTCGAGGCCGGCGCCGTCGACTTCGTGCAACCCGATATCGCCAAGGCGCACGGGCTCAGCGAAGCGCTGAAGATTGCGGCGCTGGCCGAGGCGCACGACGTGCAGTTCATGCCGCACTGCTTCATGATCGGCCCGGGCTACGTCCACACGCTGCATCTCGCCGCTGCGCTGGAGGTGCCACTGCTGGAGCGCTACTACGTCGAGCTGGCCGCCGAGCCGCTGGGCGACAGCGTGAAGCCCAGGAACGGACGCGTGGCGGTGCCGCAAGGGCCAGGACTCGGTTGCGCGCCGGATCCGGACGCCATCAGGCTGTACCGCGTCGAGTGATGCGGCAGACCGTCATCCCTCGCTGCGCTCGGGATGACAGGAGGCTCAACCGCGCCCGGCGACGACGCGATCCACCATCTGCGGCGCCAGCCCCAGATAGTTGGCCGGATCGCACAGCCTTGCCAGGGCATCGCGGTCCAGATGCGATGTGACCGCGGGCGATTGCATCAGGGCATCGAGCAGCGATGTGCCTTTCTCGGCTGCCTGGCGGCAGGAATCGTAGACGACGTCGTGCGCCACCTGGCGCCCCATGTGCGGCGCCAGCCCCATCATCACGGCCTCGGCCACGATCAGGCCTGAGGTGATGTCGAGGTTGCGCCGCATGCGCGTGGCATCGACGATCAGGCCGCCCAGCATGAACTTCGCCTGGTGCAGGGCGCTGGACGCCGCCAGGAAGGCCTCGGGGATCGCCGCCCATTCGACATGCCACGGACCGGTGGCACGTTCGAAGTCGGTGACCAGCGCATCCAGCATCAGGCCGGCGTGCTGGCGCACGATCTTCGACGCCGCCAGGATCAGCTCCGACGAGATCGGGTTGCGCTTCTGCGGCATGGTGCTCGACGCACCACGGCCGTGCACGAACGGCTCGAACACCTCGCCGTATTCGGTCGACATCATGATTATGACGTCGAAGGCGATCTTGCCCAGGGTGCCGGTGATCAGCGCCAGCGCATTGACCACCTCGGCGAAGCCATCGCGCGCCACATGCCAGGTCGAGGCCGGCTCGGCCAGTCCCAGTTCCGTCGCCAACTCACGCTGGACATCGAAACCCTTGGCGCCGATCGACGCCAGGGTGCCGGCGGCACCGGCGAACTGCACGACCAGCACGCGCGCGCGCAGCTGCGCCAGCCGCTCGGCGTGACGGTCGAGCGCCGCCAGCCAGATCGCCGCCTTGTAGCCGAATGTCACCGGCAGCGCCTGTTGCAGGTGCGTGCGTCCGGCCATCGGTGTGTCGCGGTGCTTCTTGGCCAGCGCCGCCAGGATCTGGCGCAACGCCTCGATATCGGCCGCCACCAGGTCGAGCGCCGCACGGATCTGCAGCACTGTGCTGGTGTCCATGATGTCCTGCGTCGTGGCACCCCAGTGCACGTAGCGCCCGGCCTCGCCGCACAGTGTCGAGAGCTGGGCGACGACCGGCAGGATGGGATAGCCGACATTGTCGGTCTCGCGCTTCAGGCGCTCGAAATCCAACGTCACGGCCGCCGCCGCACGCGCGATCGCCTCGCCAGCATCGGCCGGGATGACCCCGACCCGCGCCTCGGCACGCGCCAACGCGACCTCGACCTCGATGTAGCGAGCAACCAGCGCCCGATCGTCGAAGACGGCGCGCATGGCCGCGGTGCCGAACATGTCGCGAAACAGGACCGACTCGAAAACCGTGCTGCCCATGTGCCTCTCCTGCGGAGGACCGCACGATGGCGCGATGATGAGGTGATGTCCACGCCGGGAGCGCGCCACTCCAGTGGCGCACCGGCCCAACGGGCCGGTTCAAGTGCTCGCATGCGATCGTTTGGGGTTCAAACATGACCCG
>DATEIF010000783.1:0-2010 GCA_035279205.1 Vineibacter sp. | reverse complement strand
TCGGGCACCTCCCCCAGCGAAGCTGGGGGAGGAAACATGATCGACGCCGGCAACATTCTCACAGACCTGCGCCCCGATCGGGCGGACGAACGGTTCGAGGACCTGCTGTCCCTGCCGGGCGTGCGCATCGAGCGCATCGTCTCGCTTGGCCAGGCAAGCCCGCCCGATTTCTGGTACGACCAGTCGCAGGGCGAATGGGTGCTGGTGCTCGACGGCGCCGCCCTGCTGCGCTTCGCCGACGAGGACTCGCCACGCCGGCTGCAGCCGGGCGACTATGTCTGGATCGCGCCGCACCGCCGCCATCGCGTCGAGTGGACCGTACCCGATCGCGCCACGGTCTGGCTGGCCGTGCATATCGAGACGGCGCCGCGATGAGAAGGGTCTGAGCGTTGATCGGCACACCACGCATGGCGAAGGACGAACGGCGGCAGCAGCTGCTGGACGTCGCCTTCACGATGATCGGCGAGGAAGGAACCGACGCGCTTACGCTCGCGCGCGTGGCCGAGCGCGCCGGCGTCAGCAAGCCGATCGCCTACACGCATTTCGGCACGCGGGCGGGACTGCTGAGCGCGCTGTACCGCGACTACGATGATCGCCAGACCGAGGCGATGCGGGCGGCGATCAAGACCCGCGCCAAGACCCTGGCCGACGCCGTCGCCATCGTTGCCGAGACCTACGTCGACTGCACGGTCTCGGCCGGTCCGGAGGTCAGCGCCATCGCCGCGGCGCTGTCCGGCTCGGAAGAGCTGGAGGAAGTGCTGCAGGCCTGCCGCCAGAACTTCATGGATGAGTGCCGCCAAGCCTTCACACCGTTCGTGGACCTGGCCGGCGCGGCGGGTCGCGCAACGCTGATCGCTCTCATCGGTGTCGCCGATGCCCTGTCGGCCGCCGCCGCCGCGCGACGGGTCTCCCGTGCCGTCGCCACCGAGACCTTGTGCCGGGCGATGAACAGCCTGCTGAGCCACCACAAGAAACTCAAATCAGGCTGAACCGCCACACCCCGGCTGTCATCCCGACCGCAGCGAGGATCTCCCGCGACTGACGCACCATGCGCCGTTCGCGGGAGATCCCTCGCCGCGCTCGGGATGACGGTCGCGACTCCCCTTCCCTGGCGGCGCTCGGGACGACTGGATTTCCCATGTTACTCCTTGAAACTTACTACTAGTAACATATCTAGCCTTCGACGAACAGACGATGGGTGTCGGATGAAGGCCCTGCTTGTTATCGCCCATCCGGAGGCCACGGCCTTCAGCCGGGCCGTGCTGGACGAGGTGCGCCGCGGCCTGAGCGAGGCCGGCGCCCAGTCGGAGATCGCCGATCTGGCCCGGGAAGGGTTCGATCCCCGCATCCAGGAGGCCGACCTCGCCTACTACCGTGGCGCAGGTCCGCTGCCGCAGGATGTGCGCCGCGAGCAGCAGCGGGTCGACCAGGCCGACGCCTTGATCCTGGTGTTTCCGATCTACTGGTGGTCGATGCCGGCCCTGCTGAAAGGCTGGATCGACCGCGTCTTCACCATCGGCTGGGCGTTCGGTCCCGGCGCCAACGGCAAGATCGAGGGCCGGCTTGCCGACAAGCCCGTGCGGCTGCTCGCGCTGGGCGCCGACGATCTGGCCGGCTTCCAAAAGCACGGCTATCGCGCCGCCTTCGCCGCGCAGATCGAGCACGGCATCTTCGCCTTCTGCGGCCTGCGCGATCTGGAAACCCACCTGCTGCTGAGCGTCGAGAGCCGCGATGCCGCGGTCCGCTCGGCCCACCTGCGCACGGCCTACGCGGTGGGACACGCCGTGCTGCGTGCATCAGGTGCCGGCAGCCGCGACAACACCGGCAAGATGCTGGTCGACCTGCGCGACTCATGACCTCTCCCCGGTAGGGCACGGGGTTCACACATCATGTCGATCAACTGAAACACCCCTTCCCGTTCGGGGGTTGGGCGATCGCATATGAGGCACGGCGGCGCTGTTCTCCTCGCCCCGCGTGAGCGGGGAGAGGAAGGGGCCCATGCCCAAGGCA
>DATEIF010000782.1:0-3078 GCA_035279205.1 Vineibacter sp. | reverse complement strand
AGCGGTCGCGGCACGTGATCCTGCCGCGCGTGATCTCGGTGCTCGGTGCAGAGGCCGTTCGAGTCATCCAGGTGCACGGCGAGAGCCGGAGCCGCGCCTGACGGACTCGTCCCGTAGACGCGTTGGCGGCTACGCGTCGGCCCAGCGGCGCAGCAGGTTGTGATAGACGGCCGTCAACTGCAGGGCGGCCGGATGCTCAGGGACATCGAGCGTCAGTCGCTGGATGGCCGTATCCAGGTCGAACAGGAGCGTTCGCTGGCCGTCGTCGCGCACCATGCTCTGCAGCCAGAAGAACGACGCCAGACGCGCCCCGCGCGTGACCGGCTTCACATGATGCAGGCTGCTGGCCGGATACAGCACCATGTCGCAGGCCGGCAGCTTCACTTCCTGTGCACCAAACGCACTTTCGATCGTCAGCTCGCCGCCATCGTACGCCTCGGGCTCGGACAGGAACAAGGTGGCCGAAAGATCAGTCCGCACCCGAAAGGCGGTGCCGCGGACGGCGCGGATCGCGTTGTCGACGTGGGTCCCGAAGGACTCGCCGCCCTGGTAGCGGTTGAACAGCGGCGGGAAGATCTTGAGCGGCAGTGCCGCCGAGATGAAGAGCTGGTTGCCGGCGAGCGCATCCAGCACCAGATCGCCCAGCTGCTTGGCCTCGGGAGAATCCTCGCGCAACTGCATATTGTGCTTGGCCAGCGCCGACTGCTGGCCCGCGGTCGCATTGCCATCGATCCAGTCGGCGCTTTCGGCAATCCGGCGACACGCGGCCACTTGCTCCTTGGAGAGCACGCCGGGCAGACACAACAGCATTTGCGTTCAGTCCTTCCTGCCTTCCCCCGGAGGGGGAAGGTCAATTCAATGTCCCTTGCCGAAGCGTGACTGGAACCAGTCGTCGAGCATGGCCTTCTCGTAGCGCAGCGGGTCGCTGGTGAAATAGGGGCCGGCGTGCGCCTGGTAGTTCTGATCGGCCAGCACTTCCTCGCCGCTGGCGCGCACGACACCGTTTTCCTCGAGCGTGTAGCGCAGCTTGATGCGTGGCCAGGTGATGTCGCGCATGAAGCGCACATGGGTCGCCAGCGGCCGCCACGGCTCGAAGCGGCCGGCGAGGTCGACGTCCAGCACCGCGACGGTGAGTTTCTGACTAGGCCGCAAATAGCGCTGGCCCAGCTTCGCGAGATGCTCGCGGATGCCCTGCATCGTGGGCTCGCGCGCCTTGGCGCCGAACTCGGCATAGAGCCCGGCATCGGTGTAGGTCTCGGGATGATCGAACGACACGACGACCTCGGCGGCGGCCGACACCGACCAGCCGGCAACGACGAGACCAACACAGAGGGACGTGAGCAACCGCATGATGACCCTCCCGCTCAGAGCGGAGACTTTATCCCTCCTCCGGTGGATGGGGCTATCGCGGGCGACATCACAAAACGCTCAGAACTTGAATGCCGTGGTCAGCAACGCCGAGCGGCCGGGGCCGACGAAGGCGAACGGCGTGCCGCTGCGATAGACGGCGTCGTAGTAGAGCTTGTTGGTGAGGTTGAGCACGTTCAGCCTGATATCGACGTTGTCGGTGATCTTGTAGCTGGCCATGGCATCGAAGCGCCAATAGCCCGGGATGTGCGCGGTGCCGGCGGCGAAGGTGCCGCCGTAGCGCGGGCCGGAGTAATAGGCGAGCGCGCCCACCATCAACCGGTCGGTGATCTGGTACGTGCTCCACAGGCTGAACGTCGTCTCGGCGACGTTGGGCAGCCTCTGCCCTTTCTGGCCGGCCGTCGGCGACTTCAGGATCTTGGTGTCCAGCAGCGTGAGGCCGCCATAGACGCTCCACGCGTCGGTGATCCTGCCGTTGACGCCGAGCTCGATGCCATCGACGCGCTGCTTGCCGGCCAGGCCCTGAACGCCACCCCCGGCCACGGTCACGCGTGCGTTGGTCTTGTCGATGCGGAAGATGGCGGCGGTCAGCGCCAGCTTCTCGCCCAGGATGTCCCACTTGGTGCCGAGCTCGTAGCTGTAGTTGCGCTCCGGCTTCAGCGTGGCGTTGCCGGCGGTGATGCCGCCGTAGTCGGCACCGCCGCCATCGAGCTGCTCGCCGGTCGGGTTCGACGACGAGCTGAACGCGGCGTAGATGCTGCCGTTGGGCAACGGCTTGTAGACCACGCCCAGGTGCCAGTTCAGGAAGGTCGAATGGTTCTTCAGGCCGTTGCTGGCGGCGGCCGTGGCGCGCGTGCGCGTGCGGTAGTCGTCGAGCCGCAGGCCCGCCATCGCTTCCCACTGCTCGCTGATCTTCATGTTGTCGAAGACGTAGCCGGCGATGGTGTCGGTCGTGTAGCGCGTGAAGGTGCCGGCCGGCACCACGGTACCGGTCCATGGCCGGTTGGGATTGGGATCGAAGATGCTGCCCACGACGCCGGTGGGCGTCACGGTGAAGGGCTTGTTGGTGACGCGGTCGCGCGCGATCTCGAAGCCGGTGACCAGCGTGTGCTTGAACGCACCAGTGTCGAACTTCACCGTCAGGTCGGTCTGGTTGCCGTAGCCGATGTTGGTGGCGTTGCGGGTCTTGGCGTTGGAGCTCACCGTGCCGGCGACCAGGTTGGGCGCTTCCGGCGCCGACACCACGTAGTCGTTGGTGGTGACGCCATAGCGCGTCATGCTGCGGAACGAGATGGAATCGTTGAACTGGTGCTTGAATTCCGCCGTGGCGATCTTGGCCGACGTGTTGCGGAAGTCGCGATCCGTGATGCCGTAGAAACTGTTGTGCTTGACCTTCAGCGGTTTCTGCGTGTTGACGTTGAACGGATGGCCGTAGTCCGGCATCTCGTCGGTCTTCAGGTGATAGTAGCTGAGCGTGAGGCTGGTCGGCGAGTTGAGCCCGATGGTGAGCGACGGCGCGAAGCCCCAGCGCTTCTGGAACACCTTGTCGCGCTCGGCCACGTCGCTGTCGTGCCACATGCCGTTGAGCCGGATGGCGACGATATCGCCCAGCATCTGGTTGACATCGACCGTGACTCGCTTGGTGGCGTCGGTGCCGAACGTGACGTCGCCGCTGTAGAAGTTCTGTGCCTTGGGCTGCTTGGTGACGAT
>DATEIF010000781.1:0-24565 GCA_035279205.1 Vineibacter sp. | reverse complement strand
GGGGTCCGGGGAGGTCGTGTTGGGGAGGCTGTTGGCGGCCGTGCTGGCGGCAGCGGTGCTGGTGGGCGGAACGCTTGCCGGTGCCGTCGCGCAGGATGTGCGGTTCTTCCGCATCGGTACCGGCAGCACGGCGGGAATCTACTATCCCTTGGCCGGCGTGATCGCCACCGCCATCTCCCATCCGCCCGGCAGCCGGGTGTGCGAGGACGGCGGCTCCTGCGGCGTGCCGGGACTGGTGGCCACGGCGATGACCTCGAACGGCTCGGTGGCCAACGTGGCCGCCATCCAGGACGGTACCGTGGAGTCGGGCTTCGCGCAGGCGGACGTCGCTTACTGGGCCTTTACGGGTACCGGCATGTACGACGGCAAGCCCAAGGCCGGCATGCTGCGCGCGATCGCCAGCCTCTATCCCGAAAGCATCCATCTGGTGGCGCGCAAGGGCAGCGGCATCCGCACGCCGGCGGATCTGAAGGGCAAGCGGGTATCGCTCGACGAACCGGGGTCGGGCACCCTGGTCGATGCCCGCCTGATCCTGGCCGCCTGGGGCATCGGCGAGAAGGACATCAAGGCCGAGTTCCTGACCGCGAGCCAGGCCAGCGACAAGATCAAGGACGGCGCGCTCGATGCCTTCTTCTTTGTCGGCGGCTATCCGGCCGTCGTGGTGAGCGAGCTGGCGGCCAGCGGCGTCGGCATCGACCTGATCGCGCTCACCGGGCCCGAGATCGACAGGCTGCGGACGCAGTACCGGTTCTTCGCCGAGGACCTGATTCCGGAGGGGACCTACAAGGGCACCGGCGCCATCAGGACGCTCAGCGTCGGCGCCCAGTGGCTGACGTCGTCGGCGCAGCCTGACGATCTCGTGTATGCCATCACCCGCGCGCTGTGGCATGCCAGCAACCGCAAGCTGCTCGATGCCGGCCACGCCAAGGGCCGGCTGATCCAGGAACGCACCGCGCTCGACGGCATCGCCATCCCGCTGCACCCGGGCGCCGCGCGCTTCTATCGGGATCGTGAGGTGGGGAGTTTACCGTCCCCCGCAGGCGGGGGACGGTAAGTAGAAGAACAGGGAGTGACACACATGATCGACAGACGACGTTTTCTCGCGCTGGGCACCCTGGCCGCCGCCGGCACCAGCTTCGGCACTCTCGGCGGTGCCAACGCGCAGCAGGTCAAGTTCTTCCGCATCGGCACCGGCGGCACGGCCGGCACCTACTATCCGCTGGCCGGTGTGATCGCCAACGCGATTTCCAACCCGCCGGGCTCGCGGGCGTGCGACCAGGGCGGCTCGTGCGGCGTGCCGGGCCTGGTGGCAACGGCGGTGGCCTCCAACGGCTCGGTCGCCAACGTCAACGCCGTCAACAGCGGCTCGATGGAGTCGGGGTTCACGCAGTCCGACGTGGCGTACTGGGCCTACACCGGCACCGGCCTCTACGAGGGCAAGCCCAAGGTCGAGAGCCTGCGGGTGATTGCCAATCTCTATCCCGAGAGCATCCATCTGGTGGCGCGCAAGGGCTCGGGCCTCAAGTCGGTGGCCGACCTGAAGGGCAAGCGCGTGTCGCTCGACGAGCCGGGCTCCGGCACCCTGGTCGATGCCCGCATGATCCTGGCCGCCTTCGGCCTGACGGAGAAGGACATCAAGGCCGAGTACCTCAAGCCGCAGCAGTCGGCCGACAAGCTCAAGGACGGCGCGCTCGACGCCTTCGTCAGCGTCACCGGCTATCCGCAGGGCGCCATCAGCGAGCTTGCCGCCACGACGGGCATCGAGCTGGTGCCGGTCGAGGGGCCCGGTGTCGACAAGATGCTGTCGCAGTACACCTTCTTCGCCCGCGACGAGATCCCGACGGATGCCTACAAGGGCGTCGCCGGCGTGAAGACCGTCAGCGTCAACGCGCAGTGGGTGACGTCGGCCAAGCAGCCCGACGATCTGGTCTACGAGGTCGTCAAGGCGCTGTGGAACGACAACACCCGCAAGCTGCTCGACGCCGGTCACGCCAAGGGCAAGACCATCCAGCTCAAGACCGCGCTCGCCGGCGTCGGCGTCCCGCTCCACCCCGGTGCCGAGAAATTCTACAAGGAAAAGGGCGTGGTGAAGTGACTGTCCCTTCTCCCCGCGCAGGCGGGGAGAAGGTGCCCGAAGGGCGGATGAGGGGCTTCTCGGCTAGATGGACATGCCTGCTTTCCGATCCAGAGTTACGTCATTGCGATTGGTAGCGTTGTCGCTGGGGCGCGAAGCCCCTCATCCGGCGCTTCGCGCCACCTTCTCCCCGCCTGTGCGGGGAGAAGGGTATGTGTAGGACGGCCCATGACCACCGTTAACGTCGACATCAAGAAGGCGGAAGAGCTCGAGCGGCAGTTCGATGCCGAGATGCACTTCCGGCCGCTGCTGCCGCCGGCGACGTGGATCGTGGCGGCGATGCTGTTTGCGCTGTCGTGCTTCCACTACTACACGGCGGGCTTCGGGCTGCTGCGCGAGCAGACCCATCGCGGCATCCACATGGCCTTCGTGCTGGGCCTGATCTTCATGGTCTTCGCCGCCAACCGCAAACACGCCGATGCGGCGCCGGTGTCGGCGTGGTGGAAGCCGGGCGGCGTGCCGCTCTACGACTGGGCGCTGCTGGTGGCCGCCGCCGTGGCCTCGCTCTATCTGCCGATGATCTTCGAGGACATCGCCTTCCGCGTCGGCAACCCGCTGACCATCGACGTGGTGATGGGCACGGTCCTGACCGGCATCGTGCTGGAGGCGACGCGGCGCACCATGGGCTGGCCGCTGGTGATCATTTCGCTGGCCTTCATCGCCTACGCGTTCCTGGGCCCGTGGATGCCGGGCATCCTGGTGCATCCCGGCACGACGTGGTCGCAGCTGATGGACCACCTCTACCTCACCAGCCAGGGCATCTACGGCATTCCGATCGGCGTCGTCGCCACCTACGTCTTTCATTTCGTGCTGTTCGGCGTCGTGGCCATGCGCATCGGCCTGGGGCGGCTGTTCCTGGCGCTGGCCATGGCGGTGGCCGGCCGCTTTGCCGGCGGCCCGGCCAAGGTGGCGATCTTCGGCTCGGCGCTGTTCGGCATGATCTCGGGCTCGTCGGTGGCCAATGCCGTGACCGTGGGCTCGCTCACCATCCCGATGATGAAGCGGCTGGGCTATCGCCCGCACTTCGCCGCCGGCGTCGAGGCCACCGCCAGCACCGGCGGCCAGATCACGCCGCCGGTGATGGGCGCCGCGGCGTTCCTCATGGTCGAGTATCTCAGCCTGCCGTACCAGACCATCATCGTGGCCGCCATCGTGCCGGCCTTCCTGCATTTCTTCGGCGTCTTCGTGCAGGTGCACTTCGAGGCCAAGCGCGTGGGCCTGCGCGGGCTGCAGCCGCACGAGATGCCCGACTGGAAGGCCGTGCTGCGCGCCGACTGGGTGACGCTCATTCCGCTCGCCGGCCTGCTGTGGAAGCTGTTCGATGGCTCCACGCCATACCTCGCCGCGTTCTGGGGCATCACGCTGTGCATCGCCGTCGGCATCGTCCGGCCGCTGATGGCCGCCGCGCGCGGGGGCAGCGGCGCCATCGCGCAGGCGGTGCGGGCGGCCATCGCCGACATGGTCGATGCCTTCACCATGGGCGCCAAGTACGCGCTGGCGGTGGGCGCGGCCGCGGCGGCGATCGGCGTCATCATCGGCGTCGTGACCTTGACCGGCACGGCGCTGAAGTTCGCCACCATCATCGTCGGTGTCGCCAACGACACGGCGAGCCTGCTGCAGCCCTTCCTGCCTACCGACCGCGCCACCCTGGTGCTGCTGTTCACCCTGATCATGACGGCGCTGGTCTGCATCCTGATGGGCTGCGGCGTGCCGACCACGGCGACCTACATCATCATGGTGACGGTGGCGGCGCCGGCGATGGGACTGTTGGGCGTGGCACCGCTGGTGACGCACTTCTTCGTCTTCTACTACGGCGTGCTGGCCGACGTGACGCCGCCGGTGGCGGTGGCCGCCTATGCCGCCGCCAGCATGGCCGCCGCCGATCCTTTCCGCACCGGCAACACGGCCTTCCGGCTGGCGCTGGCCAAGGCGCTGGTGCCGTTCGTGTTCGTGTTCTCGCCGTCGCTGCTGTTGGTGCTGCCCGGCTTCGCGTGGGGCGAATTCCTGTTCACCCTGGGCGGCTGCCTGATCGGCATCACGTTCCTGGGTGCCGCCTTCAGCCGCTACATGCTGACGCCGCTGGCGGCGTGGGAATGCTGGCTGTTGGGCATCGCCGCGCTGCCCACGATCGCGCCCGGGGTCACCAGCACCCTGATCGGCATCGCCATGGCGGTGCCGGTGCTGGCCCGCCAGTTGCTGGCCTGGCGCGCGCAACAGGCCACAGTGGCGGCATAGCGTCATGGTGATGGGGATGACCGTTCAAGACGTGAGCGTGCGGAACGCAGGTCCGGCCGACGCCGCAGCGATCGCGGCGATGATCCGGGAACTGGCGGCGTACGAAGGCATGGCGCAAGACGTCGGCTTTTCCACGCCGCAGCTGCAGCGGGCGCTGACCGGCGACCCGCCGCGCCTGCATGTGCTTGTGGCCGAGGATGCCGACGGCCCGCTCGGCTTCGTCAGCTACACCATCGACTTCGCGATCTGGACCGGCACCGATGTGCTGAGGGTGGACGATGTTTTCGTGAGCAGCCGCGCGCGCCGACGTGGGGTAGGGCGCCTGTTGATGGCACGCATCGCGGCACTGGCAACGGCTGCCGGCATGAGCGCGCGATGGGAGCTCGAGACCAAGAACCACGCCGCCCAGCAGTTCTACAAAGGGCTCGGCGTGTCGTTGCGCGACAAGATGGTCGCACGATGGGATCTCGCCGCCATGCGGGCTTTGCTGGCTTAGTTCTGACAGGCCTCTTGCTTTTCAGATAAGTCAGTACTTATATATAAGGCATGGTCGAGACTGAGATCTTCCGGGCGCTGGCTGATCCCACGCGGCGCGCGATTTTCGAGCGGCTGGCGCGGCGCGAGATGAGCGTGTCGGAACTGAAGGCAGGCTTCGATGTCTCGCAGCCGGCGATTTCGCAGCACCTGGCGGCATTGCGCGGGGTGGGGCTGGTCGCCGAACGCCGCGAGGGCAAGTTCGCCTACTACCGCGTCGATCCCAAGGGGCTCACGCCCCTGGTCAACTGGATCGACCGCTACCGCACCTTCTGGCCGGCCCGGATCGAGAAACTGAAAGACGTGCTGAAGGGAATGGACAAATGACCGACGACACGGCGCGCGATGACTCCATCGTCGTGGAATGCGACCTCGACGAGCCACCCGAGCAGGTGTGGCGGGCGCTGACCGAGCCCGCCCTGCTGGCCGCCTGGCTGATGCCCAACGACATCCGTCCGGAGGTCGGCGATCGCTTTGCCTTGCAGGGCGATCGCGACATCGGCGGCACCATCGACTGCGAGGTGCTGACAGCCGAACCGCATCGCCTGCTGCGCTACAGCTGGCGCGGTGGCGAGGGTGGGCTCGACACCATCGTCACCTTCGAGCTGGACGGCACGCCGGCGGGCGGCACGCACTTGCGCGTCGTGCACGACGGCTTCGCGACCACGGCGGTGCGCGGCACGGTGACGATGCTGGTGCCACGGCGCCCGGCCGGCCGCACCGTGATGCAATCGGGCATGAAGCTCGCAGCGTAATTCCCTCCCCCACGCAGTGGGGGAGGTGGCCGAAGGCCGGAGGGGGACCCGACGTGGTCTCAGTTATCAGGACCACGTCGTCTCCCCTCCGCCCCTTCTGGGCACCTCCCCAGCGAAGCTGGGGAGGGTACATGATAGGAGGACTCCCATGAACATGGTGCCGATGGTAATCGAGCAGTCGATCCGCGGCGAGCGTGCCTTCGACATCTACTCGCGCCTGCTGCGCGAGCGCATCATCTTCGTGAACGGGCCGATCGACGACAGCGTCTCGGCGCTGGTGTGCGCCCAGCTGCTCTTTCTAGAGTCGGAAGGCCCCAAGAAGGAGATCGCGATGTACATCAACTCGCCGGGCGGCGTGGTGAGCAGCGGCTTCGCGATCTACGACACCATGCAGTACATCAAGAGCCCGGTGGCGACCATGTGCATGGGCACCGCCCAGTCGCTGGGTTCGTTCCTGCTGATGGCCGGCGCGCCGGGCCAGCGGGTGGCCTTGCCCAACGCCAGTATTATGGTCCACCAGCCGTCAGGCGGCTTCCAGGGCAAGGTGTCGGACATCGAGCGCCATGCCCAGGACATCCAGCGCACCAAGCGCCGGCTGCAGACGCTCTACGCCAAGCATTGCGGGCGCACCTACGAGGAGGTCGAGCGGGCGCTGGATCGCGATAACTTCATGACCGCCGAGGAGGCACGCGACTGGGGTATCGTCGATCGCGTCTATGGCATCACGCGCGAGGAGATCGAGGTGACGCCCCACACCGAGACATCCTGACGGCGCTGGCGCAGCGCCTCGTAGAGGCAGACCGCGGCGGCGGCCGCGGCGTTGAGCGAATTCAATCCACCGTCCTGGGGGATCTTCGCCAGCATATTGCAGGCAGTGCGGACGGTGGGTGACAGGCCGGTGCCTTCGTTGCCGATCACCAGTGCGGTGGGGCCGCCGAGGTCGCAGGCATCGAGCGCGTAGTCGGCCTCCAGGCCGGTGCCGACCACGCGCACCGCATCGCGGCGCAGCTCGGCGATCAGGTCGGGCAGGCTCTCGACACGGGCGATGGCGAGCCGGTTGACGGCACCAGCGGAAGCGCGCGCCGCCAGGCTGTTGACTCCGGCGCAGCCCTGCGTGCCCAAGAAGACGCCGTCGACGCCGAACACCTCGGCCGAGCGTAGCATGGCGCCGAGATTGTAGGGGTCCTGCACGCCGTCGAGGATCAGGAACAGCGATGGCGTGCGAGCACGGCTGCGCAAGGCATCGGCTGTCACGTACGGGTAGGCGCCGACGCGGGCCAGGTAGCCCTGGTGATCGGGCGCACCGCACAGCTCGGCCAGTCGGGTGCGCGCGGAACGGGTCGCCTTGAGCTTGGGGGTGAGGGCCTGTGCTTGCGCGAGCTCGCTGGCGGCGGCGTCGGCGCCGAGGTCCTCGGCGACGTAGAGATCGTGGACCGGCCAGCGGGCACTGGCCAGGGTCTCCAGCACCAGGTTCTTGCCCCACAGCCAGCTGCGCTGATGGCTGGCCAGCAGCGGCTTCTTCTTCTTGCCCTTGGTTTGAGGTTTTCGTCCCACCATTGTGCGAACTAGGCAAGCTTTGGTCGGATCGCGGCGTCGACCTGCACGTCGACGTCGAACACGTCGTCGAAGAACTTGTCAGGGCCTTTGCTGGTAAAGCGAGCCTTGATGCGATCGTCGGCGAAGCTCACGCCCTCGGCCTTGATCGTGCCGATCACGGACACCGGTGAGCGCTTCAGGCCCTGGTGCGCCACTTGGCAGGCGAAGATACCGCCGTCAGGCCGGTGCAGGGAGATCGTGAGCGCACTGCCGAACTTGCCGAAGTCGGCATCGAAGGTCGGCTTCTTCGATGCGGAATGGTCCTTCTCGGTCATCACGACGATGACCGCCGGCTTGCCGGACATGCCCTCGCGCACATAGGCACTGGCAAAGGCGAGGCGCACATCCTTGCCGTTTCCCACGTAGCGGCCGCTGACCGTGTCGGCGGCACGGGCCGAAGCAGGCAGTAGGGCCACGGCAGCAGCCGACAGGGTGAACGTGCGGCGAATCATGATTGTCCTCCCTTTGCGCGTTTGTCGTTTCTTGTGGCGCTGGTGTTGCTCATGCCTCTTCGTCCGTTGTCTCCTGGCGTTCCGCTTGCCGCTCGCGTCGTGGCGTCGAGCCGGGCTCCTCGGCCATGTTCTGTGCATGCAGGTGTTCGCCGGCGGCGATGTCGGCGGTGGCACGTCCGATCGGCGTGCCGTACTTCACGATGGTCTCGCCGGCCTCGATGCGACGGGCGGCGAACTTGTGACCAACCTGCAGGGTCTGCGGCATCGGGATCTCGCGACCGTGGATCTTCACCACGTCGCCGGCCTCGATCTCGCGGATCGCCACGGCGACGTTGTCGCCCGGCGCCAGCTGCAGGATACGTGACTCGCCCTCGGCCATCTGGAGACATCCATACGCGGGAACCTGCAATGTCCTTAGCGGACGAAGCGGTGACATGCATCCCTTTTTCGAGTCAGCGGGCGTGCTAAGGTCGCGGCCGCAACAGGATCGGGAACGGAGGGCGCTCATGGATGCGCATGTGACGTACAAGGACATCGGGGTCAGCCTGTCGGGTCATGTCGGCATGGTCGAGATCCGCCGGCCACCGCACAATTATTTCGACAATGCGCTCATCAACCAGATCGGCGACGCCTTCGAGGCCTTCGATCGCGACAACCAATGCCGCGCCGTGGTGTTGTGTGCCGACGGTAAGTCGTTCTGCGCCGGCGCCGATTTCGCCAACCGGCCGGCGACCGGCGCGGCGGGCGAGAGCGGTAAGCATCTCTACAAGGAAGCCATCCGCCTGTTCCGCACCAAGAAACCGATCGTGGGCGCGATCCAGGGTGCCGCCATCGGCGGCGGGTTGGGCCTGGCGCTGGTTGCTGACTTTCGCGTCACCTGTGCCGAGGGCCGCTTCAGCGCCAACTTCAATCGGCTCGGCTTCCACCCCGGCTTTGGTCTCACCTGTACGCTGCCGCGCCTGATCGGCCATCAGAAGGCCAACCTGCTCTTCTATACGGGCCGTCGCGTGACGGGCGAAGAGGCGGTCGAGCTGGGACTGGCCGATCAGCTGGTGCCGCTGGCCGAGGTGCGTCAGGCAGCGCTGGCACTGGCGACGGAGATCGCCCAGTCGGCACCGCTGGCCGTGATGTCGACGCGCGAAACCGTGCGGCGCGGCCTGGCCGATGCCATCGAGGCGGCGACCGAGCGCGAGCTGGTCGAGCAGGACTGGACGCGCAAGACCGCCGACTTCAAGGAAGGCGTCAAGGCCTGGGCCGAGAAGCGCCTGCCGGACTTCAAGGGCGTCTGAGCGCCAAGCGGGGGACAGTTCGACATGCGTCTGAAGGGCAAGCGTTGCGTCGTGACGGCGGCGGCGCAGGGGATCGGCGAGGCGACGGCTCACGCCTTCGCGCGCGAGGGCGCCGAGGTATGGGCGACCGACGTCAATGACGGCAAGCTGGCGCAGGCGATGGCCGGCGCCGCCGGCATCCACGTCGAGAAGCTCGACGTTCTTGACAAGGCGGCGATCGCGGCGTTGGCCGCGCGCACGGGGCCGGTCGACGTCCTCTTCAACTGCGCGGGCTTCGTGCACCACGGCACGGTGCTGGACGCCACGGATGACGAGTGGCGCTTCGCCTTCGACCTCAATGTGCGCAGCATGTTCTGGACCATCCAGGCATTCCTGCCCGGGATGGTCGAGAAGGGGGGCGGGTCGATCATCAACGTCGCGTCGGCGGCGTCCTCGCACAAGGGCGCGCCGCTGCGCTTCGTCTACGGTACGACCAAGGCAGCCATCGTCGGGTTGACCAAGTCGGTGGCGGTCGACTTCGTGAAGAACAACGTGCGTTGCAATGCGATTTGCCCTGGCACGGTGCAGACCCCATCGCTGGACGATCGCATCTCGGCCCTGGGCGGCGACGCCTCGATGTTCCGCGCACGCCAGCCCACCGGCCGTTTCGGAACGCCCAACGAGGTGGCGGCGTTGGCCGTGTACCTGGCCGGCGACGAGAGCGCCTTCACCACGGGAACCACCCACGTGATCGACGGCGGCTGGAGCATTTGAGGCAGACCTGTGACGGCGATCGGCGATCTGCTCGAACGAGCCCCGGTTATCCCCGTGCTCACGCTGGACGGCGCGGGCGATGGGGTACCGGTGGCGCGTGCGCTGGTCGCGGGCGGCCTGCCGGTTCTGGAAGTGACGCTGCGAACGGCGGGGGCACTGGAGGCGGTGCGCGCCATCGCGGCCGAGGTGCCGGACGCCCTGGTCGGCGTCGGCACCGTCGTCGATCCGGCGCAGTTCGCCGCGGCTGAGCGGGCAGGGGCCTGCTTTGCCGTCAGTCCCGGCCACACCGCGGCGCTGCTGCTGGCGGCGGCTGATTCAGGCATGCCGTATCTGCCGGGGATGGCGAGCGTCTCGGAGGCCATGGCGCTGGCCGAGCGCGGCTATCGCGCCCTGAAGTTCTTCCCGGCCGAGAGTTGCGGCGGCGCGGGTTTCCTGCGCGCGCTGCAGGCGCCGTTGCCGGACCTGCGGTTCTGTCCGACCGGCGGCATCGACGCGGCCAAGGCGCCTGACTACCTGGCGCTCGCCAACGTGGCGTGTGTCGGCGGCTCCTGGCCGGTGCCGGCGATGGCGGTGCAGGCCGGCGACTGGGATCGCATTACGGCGCTGGCGCGCGCCGCCGCGGGCTTGCGGTCCGCTACCGGTGCGGCGGTCTGACCCAGTGTGACGGTGGCGCCACATCGAGCAAAAAAATGGCGCAATCCACGGGCAAATTTGGTTCGGTGCTGGCGCGGCGCGACCGGAAATGTCATGTAGACATTCAGGTTGGCGTCGGCGGGGTTCCGGCGCGTGCGGAGTGGACCGCTCGAAACGATGAGCAGTTTTCCCACCAGGCGGTGCCTGGCGGCTGTAACCATGATTGTCGGCCTCGCCATCGCGACGCCGGCCGCGGCCTCACCCCCCCAACTGGTCGTCGTTCTCAATTCCGACGAAGGGTCGCTCAGCATCGTCGACCGCCAGACGCTGAAGGAGGTCGACAAGCGCTCCATCGGGCGCGAGCCGCACCACCTGATGCTGACGCCGGACGGCAAGGACCTGGTCATCGGCTCGACCGCCACCAATGAGCTGACCTTCCTCGACCCGGTCACCGGCGAGACCCGCCGGCGGGTGCGCAATATTCTCGATCCCTACCAGCTTGGTTTCAGTCCCGACGGCAAATGGTTCGTGACCGCGGCTTACCGCATGAACCATGTCGATATCTATGAAGCCAAGGAGTTCACGCTGGTCAAGCGGCTGCCGCTGCACACCCTGCCCAGCCACATGGCGTTCACCCGCGACAACGCCCAGGTGCTGATCACCATGCAGGGCTCCAACCAGCTGGTGGCGATCGACCTGGCGACCCAGGAGGTGGCGTGGACGGCGGATGTCGGCGAGGCGCCGGCGGGGCTCTACGCCTTGCCCGACGGCAAGCGGGTGCTGGTCGGCCTGACTGGCGAGGACGCCGTCGCGGTGGTCGACCTGGCCCAGAAGCGGGTCGTGAAGTGGGTGGTGACCGGCAAGGGCGCCCACAACATCTTCCGTATGCCCAACGACGAAACCCGGGTGCTGGTGACCAACCGGCTCGATGGCACGATCTCCCTGTTCGACACCACCAAGCTGGAGGTCATCGACACCATCCGAGCGCCGGGTGGGCCCGACGACCTCGATTTTACACCCGACGGCAAGCAGATCTGGGTGACCCAGCGCTGGCGCCGCAAGGTGATGGCGATCGACCTCGCCACCAAGCAGATCGTGGCCACGGTCAATGTCGGCCGGTCGCCGCACGGCATCTACATCAACGGCCCGCATACCGTGTCGCGTTCGGTGGCGCCGCCGCCGGAACCGACCGAGGACAAGACGGCGCAGACACCCAAGGCCTCGCTGCCGGACATCCTGCCGAAGGTCCTCGCACCGTTGTTCCGTTGACGCCGCTAACCGCCTGAGTGACAAGCTGGCGTCAGCCTATCGTGCCAGGGTGCACCGCGGCGTAGCGTGTGTGCGGTTCATGGGTTGTGACGATGCAGGGACTGGTCGATATCTGGGTCGATGTCCAGAGCTGGATCCTGGAAACGGTGGTGCATCCACTGCTGTTCCGGTTCGGCTACATGACCTTCTTCGAGGACGCGCCCTTCGTCGTCGAGACGCTGATGCTGGGCGTCGTGCAGATCGCTGTCATCCTGCTGGTATTCCGGCCGCTGGAGCAGCTGGCGCCGGCCGAGCAGTGGCCCGACCGCAAGCTGGCGCGGGTCGACATCGTCTACACCCTGCTGAGCAAGCTCGGCGTGCTGCCCTTCGTCGTCTTCATCGTGCTGTATCCGGTCAACGACTGGCTGCAGGATCTGGTGCGCGACCACGACCTGGTGCTGCCCACCGTCGAGCAGTCTCTGCCGTGGCTGCGCGACAAGCCGCTGCTGCTGTTTGCGACCTACTTCCTGCTCTACGACTTCGCCGGTTACTGGCTGCACCGCATGCAGCACGCCTTTCCCTGGTGGTGGGCGTTGCACAGCCTGCACCACAGCCAGCGGCAGGTGACATGCTGGTCCGACGACCGCAACCATCTGCTCGATGACCTGCTGGCGTCGGTCTATTTCGCCGTGGTGGCGCTGTTGATCGGCGTGCAGCCCGGCCAGTACGTCGTGCTGCTGCTGCTCAGCCGCCTGATCGAGAGCCTGTCGCACGCCAACGTGCGCTTCGGCTTCGGCCGTGTCGTCGACAAGGTCGTGGTCGATCCCTGGTTCCACCGCACGCACCACGCGCGCGCCAATGCCGCCGAGCCGCATATCCACGACAGCAACTTCGGCGCCGTGCTGCCGATCTGGGACCTGCTGTTCGGCACCGCGGTCTACGACTACAAGCGCCGCCCGACCGGCGTCGATACCCCCGACGCCGACGCCGACAACGGCAAGGGCTGGCTCGGCCAGCAGATCGCCGTCGCCGGACGCCTGGCACGCGCCATCCTGGCGACGTTCCGGCCGCGCCGGCTGGCTCATCCGGCCGAATGACGGCTTGGCTCACCGCGCCTTGAGGCGCCGCCACAGCTCCTCGTAGTTGGCATCATTTTGCCGGTTGGCGGCCTCCTTGCCGGCCGTGTTGGGGTTCACCATCACGTGCGGCGTGACACCCTGGTCGACCAGCTTGGCCGCCGTCGTCGCGACGATGGCGTGGGCGATGGCGATGGTCAGGCTGGTGGAGCTGGCGCCGACCGGATGCTCCAGGCCGTCGATGTGCAGTGAGGCATCGGCGAGCCCGACGCCGGTGTCGATGACGACATCGGCCACCTCGAACAGCCGCCGGCCCGACGAGTGGCGCGATGCCGTGCGCGAGGAGTGCGCCAGCGACGTGACGCCGACCAGCTTGAGGCCGCGCTCCTTGCAGTCGAGAGCGATGTCGAGGATCACCGCGTTGATCCCGGAGTGCGAGAACAGGATCATCGTGTCGTCGGGGTCGATCTGATGCGAGCGCAGGATCGCCTTGCCGTAGCCCTCCTGGGCATGGATGAAGCGATACTGCCGGGCGCCCATGTCGCCCCAGACATGATGGAACGAGATCATCGTGCTTTCGACGATGGGCCGGAAGCCGACGATGGTGCCCGTGCGTGGAAAGGTCTCAAGCGCCGGCAGGGCGCCATGGCCGGTACCGAATGTGAAGACGAGCTTGCCGGCGGCGATGCTCCGGGCGCACAGCGTCGCGGCGGCGTCGATCGCATCGGCCTGCGTCGTGCGCACGGTCTGCAGGCGTTCCGTCAGCTGTGAAAAGTACTGGTCGATCACGGATGTCATCGCTTGCGTCCCGCTATCAGGCCGACGGCGCCGCGAGCGCGTCGAGGGCGACCTCGAAGAGGTCCGTTTCGGCGCGGGCCATCGCCGCGCCGTCGATCTTCTCCTGGGTCCGCGCATCGACCGTGGCGATGCACAGCGTCGATGCCCGCACGCCGAGCACGCGCGCGGCGGTCAGCAGGGCCGACGTCTCCATGTCGATGCCGATCAGCCCCAGCCGCTCGACGGTGTCCTTCAGCGTGTCGGCCATCGCCCGCCGTTCACCCGAGATGACGAACATCTCGGTGTAGAAGCCGTCATGGGTGGCGAAGATGCCGGCATGCCAGGGGCGCTGAGCCTGGCGTAGCCGGGCGCGCAGCGCGGTGTTGAGGTCGAAATCGGCGATCGCCGGGAACCCCAGTGGCGCATAGGTCGTGGACGTTCCCTCGGCGCGCAGTGCGCCGTCGGCCAGCACGAAGTCGCCAAGGGTCACCGGTGGCATGGCCATTGCCGTTCCGATGCGCAGGAATGTGCTCACGCCCAGCGCCGCCAGTTCGTGCAGTACGATGGTGGCGATCGGCGCGCCCATGCCGAACGCCGACACAGTGATCCGTCGTCCCTGGCGCAGGCCGGTGATCGTACGCAGGCCGCGACTTTCGGGCAGGAAGTCGACCGCGGTCAGATGATCGGCAATGCGGTTGATGCGCGCCGGATCGCCGACGAGGATGGCGACATCACCGACCGCCTCACGCCCGGCGCCGATGTACCAGGCCGTGGCGACCTGTCCTGCTTTTGTCATGGTCATCAGCCTTCTGTTTCGTGGGCGCGGCGCGCCTCGAGCAGCCGCCGCGCGGCACGGTGGCCGGCATCGACGATCGCTGTCGGGTCCGACTGCCCCTGCGCCAGGGCGGCGAGCACACCGCCCGCAAACGTGTCGCCGGCCCCGGTAGGGTCACGCATGGTGACGGGCGTTGTTGCTACGGCCGTCGTGCGACCGCCACGCGTCAGTGCGGCGCCGCCTGCACCGCGAGTCTCGATCCGCACTTGGTCTTGCCGCTGGTGCCCGCCGTCGCCCAGTATTTCTGCCAGAAAGCTACCTTCGGCGTGGCTGTGGCAGATCAGGTCGGCGCGTGCGGCGAGGCGCGCCGCGCGTGCGGCCGACATGGCGCGCGGGTCGCCCTTGACGATCCAGGCCAGGCGCGCGTCGGGGCGCATCGCATCGAGCACGGCATCCGTTGCCTCTGGCGGGCCGATGGTGACGCACACCCAGTCGGCGTGTGCGATCAGTGTGCGCTGCCGGTCGGCGAGGCTCAGCCCCGGCGGCATGCCGGGATGGTAGAGGCAGATGCAGCCGCCATCGGGTTCGTAGGCGAGAACGGCGACGGGAGTCCGTGCGCCGGCGACGACGTGCAACCCGTCGGTCGCAACGCCCCTGGCTTCGAGCTGTGCCTGGTAGGATCGCCCGGGCTCATCATCGCCGATCCAGCTCACCGGCAGGGCATCTGATATGCCGCTGTCTACCAGCGCCGCCGCGACATAGGCCGGGCTGCCGCCGAGGCGTGGCCAAGCGTCGGTCGGCCGGCTGACGATGGTCGTGGTCCGGCCCGCGCGCGGTGTGCCGTCGAGCACGGCGACGTGGTCGAGGCTGGCGTAGCCGGTGATCGCGATCCGGGTCACGACAGCATCCCGATAGCGTCCTGCAGCGATACGACGCGGCCCATATAGCGCTCGATATCCTCGAGCGAGGCGGCCGCCAGATGCGGCCGGTTGGAGTTGGTGGCCTCGCGCACGATCACCGGCTCGAGGCCGTAAGCGAAGGCGTCCTGCGCCGTTGCACGGATGCAGACATTGGTCTTCACACCGGCGATCACGACGCGCGTCACCTTCTGCTCCTGCAGGAAGAGCGCGAGGTCGGTGGCGAAGAAGGCGCTGAAGCGGCGCTTGTAGACCACGGTCTCGTTGGCACCCTGCGGGCGGAACTCGCCGAAGAAGTCGGCGTCGCGATCGCCATCGAGGTGATGGATCGGCAGCTTTTGCCATTCGAAGTCGGCAAACCCCGCGCGATGGCGTTCGACGGCATGCACGACGATGGTGCCGGCAGCCCGTGCGGCGGCGAGCAGTGCTTGCATTGGCGCGATGACCGCCGCCACATCGGGGTAGTAGTTGGGCTGGCCGGGTTCGAAGAACGAGTTGATCGCATCGACCAGGATCAGCGCGGTCTTGCCATCGTCCGCCATGGTCAACCTCCCTTGGCTCGCCGGCGCCGAACCGCGTGTGCCATCGCCGTCAACACGACCACGACCATCACATAGGGCAGCGTCTGCACGATCTCAGTTGGCACGCCGTGTCCCTGCAGGCGGATCTGCAGCGCGTCGAACAGGCCGAACAGCAGCGCGCACAACGCCGTCGGCCACGGTCCATTGTTGCCGAAATAGAAGGCGGCGAGCGCAATGAAACCGCGGCCCGCGGTAATGCCTTCGTTGAAGATGCCGACGACGCCAATGGAGAGATAGGCGCCGCCCAGGCCCGCCATCAGGCCGGCGAAAACCGTTGAGGCATCGCGCAGCGCCAGCGGATCGAGGCCCAGGGCCCGGGCCGCTTGCGGTGCGCCGCCCGCTGCCCGCAGCCTGAGGCCGATCCGGGTGCGGGCCAGGAACCACGCCGTCAGCGGCACCATGAGCCAGGCTACCCAGGTGAGCGGATCATGACCTGACAGCACGGCGCCCACGACCGGGATGTCGGCCGCGACGGGGATGGTGATCCGAGGCAGCGGTGCCACATCGGGCAGGCTGAGGGTACCGGAACTGCCGTAGGCCGATTTCAGGAAGAAGCGGACCAGCCCGGCGACGGCGATCGTGAAGCCAAGGCCGACGATGATCTCGTTGGCGTTCAGGCGCGTGATGGCCAGTGACATCAGAAGACCGAGAACACCCCCGGCGACGGCGGCAGCGGCGAGGGCGACCATCCAGCTGCCAGTGTAGGCGGCCACGATCAAGCCGACCAAGGCACCGGCGAGCATCATCGAATCGAGGCCGATGTTGACCAGCCCGGCGATCCGGTTGACCAGGCCACCGAGCGCGGCCAGCAGCACGGGCGTCGTCATCAGAACCGCGGCATGGAGGACATGGTCGATCACGACGCGAACCTCCGCCGCAGCCGGGGCCAGCCGAACTGGGCGACGGCGAAGATCATCACCATGCCCTGTACGACGCTCACGATCTCGATCGGCACGTCGCTGAACAGCTGGATCGTGGCGCCGGCGGTTGCCAGCGCACCGAAGAACACCGCGGCCAGGAAGATGCCGACGGCCGAGTTGCGTCCCAGCAGCGCCACGGCGATTCCGGTGAAGCCGTATCCCGGCGAGAACCCGGTCACGAAGCGGCCGACATTGCCCAGCGCGTGGACGGCGCCGGCGAGGCCACCGATGGCGCCGGACAGCAGCATCATCTTGATGACGAGCAGGGGGACATTGAAGCCGGCCGCTGCGGCGAAGCGGGCGTTCAGGCCGGCCAGGCGCGTTTCCAGGCCGAGCGCAGTGTGGCGTCCCCACAGGCCGTAGAGCACGAGCAGGGCGATGGCGATGAGGAAGCCGGCATTCAATGTCGATGGCGGCGCCAGCCGCGGCAGCCGCGCCGTATCGGCCACCATCGGCGTGGCGGAATTGGCGGAGCCGGGCGCCAGCAGGGGGCCGTTCACGAGATAAGCCGCCAGGCTGATGGCGATGAAGTTGAACATCAGCGTCGTTACCACCTCGTCGACGCCAAGCCGGGCCTTCAGGACGCCGGGAATCAGCATCCAGAGCGATCCGGCGACGAGGCCGGCCGCGAGGCTGAAGGGAAGAAGAACGGCGGCCGGCAGGGCCGTGGCCGTGAAGCCGACAAACGCAGCCGTGAGTCCACCGACATAGACACAGCCCTCGATGCCGACATTGAAGACGCCGGCGCGAAATGCGACGGCAATGGCAAGGCCTGTGAGTATGAGCGGCGTGGCGGCCGCCAGCGTCGCCGTGATGCGCTTGATGTTGCCGAACGACTCGACGGCGAGCAGGCCATAGACATCGAACGGATTGTGCCCGGCGACCGCCAGCAGTACGCCGGCCATGGCAAGCGCGGCCAGGAACGGCGCCGCCATCGCAGCGGCCGGCTGCCAGAGGCCGCTTGACGGGGATGCCGCGCTGGTCATGGTGACTGACCGCCGCCGAGCATCAGGCTGCCGATCTCGTCGATGCCGCTGGAGCCTCGCGTCACCTCACCCGTGATGCGGCCGCCGTAAAGAACAAGGATGCGATCGGAGAGCGCGATCACCTCGTCGAGTTCCTCCGACAGCAATAGGACGGCACCGCCGCGATCGCGAAAGTCGAGCAGGCACTGATGGATGAACGCAATCCCGCGGATATCGACACCACGCGTCGGTTGGCAGGCAACGAGGACTGACGGGCCGCCGTCGAGTTCACGCGCCACGGCCACGCGCTGTTGGTTGCCACCCGACAGGCTGGCGACCGGCAGATGGGCCGAGGCACGCCTCACACCGTAGCGATCCAGCAGCGACTCGACATGCCGCCTGATCGCGCTGCGCTTCAGGACGCCATGACGGCAAAAGGCGGAGCGACGATGGCGGCTGGCGATGGTGTTCTCGGCGATGGAGGCTTCCAGGCACAGGCCTTCGCCGGCGCGATCCGGGCTGAGATAACTGAGGCCGAGGGGGCGCCGTCCGGATAGAGGCTGGTGCGTGGCGTCGCGGCCGGCAATCCGGATCGTCCCGGCGTCGATGGCACCCAGGCCGGTCACGGCGGCGGCGATCTCATCCTGGCCGTTGCCGGCGACGCCGGCGATGCCCACGATCTCGCCCGCGTGCACGGTCATGCTGAGATCCCGGACGCGGACGTGGCCCCGACCATCGCGCGCCGTCACGCGGGCCACCTCGAGAACGGGTTTACCAGGCGTGCTGGGGCGTGCGGTCGGGTTTGTCAGAACCTGCCCGATCATCATCTCCGCAAGCATCGCCTTGGTCGTCTGCGCGACCGGCTTCGTCGCCACGACCTTGCCGCTGCGCAGCACCGTCACGGTGTCGGCGACGGCCAGGATCTCGTCCAGCTTGTGGCTGACGAAGACGACCGTGCAGCCGTCGTCGCGGAGCTTTCTCAGGAGCGCGATGAGGTCTTTCACTTGCGCCGGCGCCAGGACGGCCGTCGGCTCGTCGAGAATGAGGGCATCGGCGCCGCGATACAGCAGACGCAGGATCTCGAGGATCTGGCGCACATGGATCGGCGCATCCTCAATCATCATGCTCCAGTCCAGGCTGACGCCGGCCTGGCGCGCGAGCGCGTGGCCGGCGTCTTGTGCCGCGGCAACGTCGATTCGGCCAAAGCGGTCGGTCGGTTCGTGCGCCAGGACCAGGTTCTCCAGGAGCGTGAGGCCGGGAACCAGCATGAACTCCTGGTGAACCATGCCGATGCCTTGCGCGAAGGCTGCCGCCGGGCCCGAAAACGACGTCGGCGTGCCATCGACAAGGACGGTGCCGGCATCCGGCCGGTCCATACCGTGCAGGATGCGCATCAACGTCGACTTTCCGGCACCGTTGCCGCCGACAATCGCGTGCACGGTGCCGCGCTCGATGCGCATGTCGATCGAGTCGTTGGCGATGACGGCACCGAAGCGCCGGCCGATGCCACGCGCCTCGAGCCGCGCGGCCGGGGCTGAAGGGCCTGCCATAGCGCTACTTGAAGAAGTCGGGGTAGCCTTGCTCCACGACATTCCATACCTTGATCTTGCCCGACAGGATGTCCTGCCGCGCCGCGTCGACGCGTTGCAGGATCGCGGCCGGGATCAAGCTCTTCGTGTGCTTCATGTCGGACAAGCCGACACCGTTCTCCTTGAGGCCGAACGTCACGACCTTGCCGCCGTCGAACTTGCCCGCGGCGTAGTTCTTCACCAGCGTCTCGACCGCGACATCGGTTCGCTTGATCATGCTGGCGAGAACCGCGCCGGGCGCGGCGCCGTCCTGGTCGGAGTCGACACCGATGGCGTAGCGGCCAGCGCCTTTGGCGGCCTGGATGACACCCATCCCGGTCCCGCCGGCGACCTGGTAGACGATATCGGCGCCTTGCTCGAACATCGCCTTGGCCATCTGCAGGCCGACCGCGGGATCCCCGAAGGTGTTGGCGTAGGCCACTTTCACTTCGATCTTTGGATCGATGGCCTTAGCGCCCTGGATGTAGCCGACGATGAACTTGTCGATGCCAGTCGACTTGGTGCCGCCGATCACGCCGATGATCGGCTGTGCATTGATGCCCTTGATCGACGTATCGGTGGTGACCAGGGCTGCCAGCATGCCCGCAAGGTACGAGCCTTCCTGTTCCTGGAAGAGGACGGAGGCGATGTTGGGTGCCTGGCGCACCTGATTGAGGATCACGTACCGCGTGTTGGGATAGTCCTTGGCGACATCGAGCATGGCTTGGCCATGGGCATACTCCAGATCGACGATCAGCCCGAAGCCGGCATCCGACGCGCGGCGCAGGATGTCGGTGGCCTGTGCCACCACATCCTTGGACTCCACCGGCCGTCCCTTGATGCCGGTCTCTTTCAAGGCGCGCTGAAAGCCGGCATAGGCGAGGTCGTTGTAGGATTGGTCGCCCAGGCCGCCCTGCGCGATGACGAGCGCCGCAAGCTTGTCATCGGCGCTGGCGCTGCCGATCCCCAAGATCAAGGCGAAGGCCCAAGTGCTGATGCCGGTCACCCATGACCTGATCATTGTCATCCTCCCGTGTTGATGGCCCGCTGTTCTGCCGTACAAGGCGTGCTTCGTAGGAATATCGACGCGCGTCGTAGGTCGCGCTGACGGCGTCCAGCGGTGTTCCGTCGGCCGCGTACGTGTGCCGGATCACGGCCACGACGACGGCATTGCGCCGAAGGCCCAGAAGCTTGCGATCGTCCGATGATGCCATGCAGGCCACCAGCCGCTCGGTCGCGCGGTGGACGGAACGACCATGCTCACCCAGGAACCGGTAGAGTGAGAATGTCGCGGCGGCGGCGATGGCGGATGTCAGGCCAATCGCGGCCGTGAGATCGGCCGTCAGGACCGAACGATGCCGCGCCACCGGCACGTCGTCCACAAATCTCAGGCGATCGAGAAGAATGAGCTGCTCGTCGCGTCGATAGGGCAGGCTGTCGTGCCATGCCGTTGGCTCGAATGCCAGCAGCCGGTGCGTCGCCTTACGGCCGGCAGCCTCGATGGCCTCCGTAAAGCTGAGCAGATAGCCCGGCGTTCTGCGAAGCGGCGGTTCGGCAACGAACGTACCGCTGCCTTGGCGCCGCGTGATCAGCCCTTCGTCGACCAGTTGCTGCACCGCCTTGGCAACCGTGAAGCGGCTGACGCTCCAATCCATGGCCAGCCGAGGTTCGCTTGGCAGCCGTTCGCCGGGCGCGAGGCTGGATATCCGCTGGCGCAGCGCATCGGCGATCTGACGATAGAGCGTCGCTCCATGTGTCCGCTGAACCAGAGACATGCGTCATCCGATCAAGTTGTCCAGTCAACTGTACAGCTTGATCGCGGGAAAGCAAGATCGCGCGAGAAAGATTTCGTTCAGGCTGACGATTGCGCCAGAAACGCCGCGACAGCTGCCCGGCTCGGCATGGGCGCGATGGCGCCGAAGCCGGTGGTCTTCAGTGCCGCCGCGGCGTTGGCCCATCGGGCGGCGGCAACGGGATCGCTGCCTTCGAGCAGCTGGGCCAGGAACGCGCCCGCGAACGTGTCGCCGGCGCCGGTAGCGTCGACGGCCTCGACACGCTGCCCGGCGATCCGCTGCCGTCCGTGGGGTGTCGCCACCAGCGCGCCATCCTTGCCGAGCTTCAGCGCCACGATCGGCGGTCCCAGGCGCAGGTAGAAATCGACGATGGCATCGGGCTCGGACAGCCCCGTCAGCTGGGTGGCGTCATCGAAGCTGGGTAGCGCGATGTCGGCGCGGGCGATGGCGGCGTGGATGACATCGCGCGCCTGCTCGAGGGGCCACAGCTTCAGCCGCAGGTTCGTGTCGTAAGACACTTGCCCGCCGGCCGCCTTCACGACGTCGATCGCCGCGAAGCCGGCATCGCGCGCCGCCGGCGAAATGGCCTGGCTGATGCCGGAGAGATGCAGGATGCGGGCACCCGCGAGGTAGTCGCGCGGCAGGTCATCCGGCCCCAGGCGGCTCGCGGCAGAGCCACCGCGCAGATAGTGGAACTGATGGCCGTGTTCGTCGTGGGTCACGAAATAGACCGCGGTGTGCCCGTCGTCGCGGCGCGCCACGCGCGTGCAGTCGACGCCCTCGCGCTGCCATAGCGCGATGAAGCGGTCGCCGAAGGTGTCGGTGCCCAGCGCCGTGACATAGCCCACCGAAGCACCCTGGCGCGCGGCGGCGATCGCGGCATTGGAGGTGTCGCCGCCGAAGCCCTGCAGCCAGCGCGGCTCGTGCGGGTCGGTGTGGTTGAACTCGATCATTGGTTCGCCGAGGCAGACAAGGGCAGGGGATGGCATGGGGCAGGCCTTCGGTGGCATACGCTCTTAACGATCGCGACGGCATCGCGTTTCATGAGGACTATAGCGTGCCCCGTACCCTTGCGTTGACGACATCGTCGGCTGGCATTCCCTTCATGCTGGCGGCGATGTTCGTCTTCTCGGCCAACGACGCGCTGGCCAAGTACCTCGCCGCGCTCTGTCCGGTGGCACAGCTGCTGCTGATCCGCAATGTCGGGGCGCTCGCAGTGATCGCGCCCAAGGTGCACACCTATGGCTGGATTGCCGTCACGCGCGTGCCGCGGATCTGGCTCCATGTGCTGCGCTGCGTGCTGATCGTCACCGAGCTGGCACTGTTCTACACCGCCGTATGGCAGATCCCGTTGGCCGACACGCTCACCATCTATCAGGCCACGCCGATCATCGCGACGGCACTGGCCGTCCCACTGCTGGGCGAGCAGGTCGGCTGGCGGCGGTGGCTGGCCGTGGTGGTCGGCTTCTTCGGCGTCCTGCTGGTGGTGAAACCCTCGGGTGACGGACTGTCGCTGGCCCACCTCTGCGCGCTGGCCGGCGGCGTGGTCTATAGCGGCGTGATCCTGCTGACGCGCCTGCTGCGCGAGTCGGGGCCAGTGCCGATGATCGCCTGGCACATCGGCGGCACCCTGCTGGCCAGCGCCCTGGTGGCGCCATTCGTATGGCAGCCGGTGTCGTTGGTGACAATGCTGCTGATCGCGCTGATGGGCGTGGTGTCGACCGGCGGCCATGTGCTTATCAACCGGTCGCTGGCGCTGTCGCCGGCATCCGTGGTGATGCCGTTTCACTACACGCAGATCGTGTGGGGTGTGGCCTTCGGCTGGCTGTTTTTCCACGATGCGCCCGACCTGCGGATGCTGTCGGGCGCTGCCTTGATCGTGGCCAGTGGCCTTTTCATCATGCACCGCGAGCAGGTACGCGCGCGGCAAGGGAGGTGACTACGAGCCGGCCCGCCGCTCCAGCTCGGCGATGAGGCCGTCGATGCCGTTCTTCTGGATGTACGCGTTGAAGTCGGCGCGGCGCGTGACCGCCATGCTGACGCCCTCGACCGTCACGTCGGTGATGCGGCCGTTCTGCACTTCCCAGACGATGCGGATCGGCGGATCGTTGGGTTGCACGATCTGGCTCTCGACCAGCTGTGCCTTGCCGTTGGTCGAGACCTTGCCGACCTGCAGCGTCTGGCCGCTGTACTGCTTGAAGCGGTCGGCGTAGGTGTTGACCTCAGACCTCTGGAACGCGGTCAGAAATCGTTGGCGCTGTTCGGGCGTGGCGGCGTTCCAGTGACGGCCCAGGACGGTGCGGCCGAAGGTCTGCAGATCGAACGACTGGTTCATGAGCTCCGTCAGGGTTGCCCGGCGCTCGGCGTCAGAGGCACCTGATTTGAGGACCTGCAGCATGCGGTTGGCGCCGTTCTTGACGACATCGGCGGCGTCGCTGGCCATGGCTGGCGCCACGGCAACGCTCAGAAACGCAGCGCCCATCGCTGTGATACCGGCACGTCGAGTCAGGGTGGTGGACATACGCTACCTCCAGGACGCAGTGGACGACGGACGTCCACCGTCCGATTCTGAATGCCGCGCGGTTCGCGGCCGTGGCCAAACTGTGGCCGTCGTGTGACAACCGCTCCACGCGCGGGGCGATCAACTCAACGCGCGTTGCTGGTCAGGGTTCCTTGATGGCTGTGCATGCAAGCGCTGGGAGACAAACGCAATGAAGCCCGAAATCATGCTGGCGGTGCCGTTGATCGAGAACGCGATGGCAGCGCTCGACGCCCAGTTCATGGTGCACCGACTGTGGGAGGCGCCAGATCGCGATGCGTTCGTGGCGGCGATTGCCGATCGTGTGCAAGGCGCGGCGACCACGGGTGCCACCGGGCTGAAGGCCGATCTGATCGAGCGACTGCCCCGGCTTGAGGTCGTGGCGTCCTACGGCGTCGGTACCGACGCCATCGATCTGGCAACGTGCCGCCGGCGCGGCATTGTCGTTTCCAACACGCCCGATGTACTGACCGCCGAGGTGGCCGATTTCGCCATGGCGCTGCTGCTGGCCAGCGCCCGGCGCATCCCGCAGGCCGACGCCTATGTGCGGCGCGGCGACTACAAGCGCGATGGCAAGGACCAGTATCCGCTGACCCATCGCGTGCGCGGCAAGAAGGTCGGGATCGTGGGTCTCGGTCATATCGGCCAGGCCTTCGCCACGCTGTGCCTTGCCTTCGGCATGGACGTGGCATGGTATGGGCCGCGGCCCAAGCCAGAGCTGCCGTATCGCTACGTCGGCGATCTTGTCCGGCTCGCCGCCGATGTCGACTACCTCGTGCTCACGTGCAAGGGCGGCGCCGAGACCGCCGGCCTGATCGACGCTGCGGTGCTCAAGGCACTGGGCGCCAAGGGCACCCTGGTGAACGTGGCGCGCGGCTCGGTGGTCGACGAGGCGGCACTGGCGGCCGCGCTGTCGGATGGCACGCTGGGCGCAGCGGCGCTGGATGTCTATGCCGATGAACCAAACGTGCCGGCGGTGCTGGCCGGCATAGACAATGTCGTCCTGCAACCCCATGTCGCCAGCG
>DATEIF010000780.1:0-12872 GCA_035279205.1 Vineibacter sp. | reverse complement strand
CTGGTGTTGGACGCTCGATCGGCACTCATTGGTCAATATCTTGCCGCCAATGGCAACGTGGGAAAACAAGCCGTCGAGGATCCGTCGCCTGCCAACGTTCCCGAGAACGCGATACCACTGATGGACGAAATCCGGCGCGTGAAGCGCGCCAAGGACCTGGTGCCGGAGATCGGCAAACAAGCAAGCAGTGGGCTTAGGGTGCTGGCGGCGATAGACGCGGGGAAGAGCGAGGTTTTTCGGCAACTTGTTCAGAAGCACTTCGTGCCGCTCACGGCCGTAAACTCGAGGCAGGATCTCCACCGGTCCGACTACGACTACATCAAGTCAACGCTGACGGCCATACAGAGGCAAACACTTGCTCGCGCGAAGAGAAGTGACGGCGGCTGGAGATCGCTCAACAAGGGCAATTTCGGACATTCCGGCGACGACATCTGGTCGGCTTGGGCTGAAACCAAAATCGGCGCCGGCGGAAGCCTCGATGCGGCAGACCCAGATCCAAGATCATTCATCTGGCTGAGTCCAAGGCTTGACTACTTGGCTGACGACAGGATCTTCGCAAGAATATTGCTTCACGAGCTCGTCCACTACGTTGGTAAGTCGAGCGGACCGGATGCGCACGTCGATAGCGCATACTTGCAGGACGCGGGGCAAGCCTACTCATGCGAGGGCGCGACCTGCCACAAAGCCGACTATGCCGAGTTGGCCACATGGCAGCGCATACGCAATCCTGACTGCTATGCGTGCTTTTGTCTGGAAGCGACGTACGGCACGGATGTTCTTAAGTCCTGGCGTGATCAACCCCAGGGCGAGTTTGACAGGCCACCGATCGTCAAGTCCGGATTCGGCAACGCACCGTAGTATCGACATCGAGAGTTAGGGGGTGTCGAATGGGCATGGCCGCAGCCATCGTGAGTGGCCACGCTCGGCCTGCCGGCGGCTGCAAGCTGCCGAAAATATCCGACCGGGGGCGTCGACAAGGCCGACGACCGCGCCTGCGGTCGCGAAATGTCGAAGGCAGGGCACGCAACGCTCTGTCTGCCGCTGTCATAGCGTCTGCGGCGTGTGGATCCAGTGCCGCGGGACGTCGGCGTTCCCAATCCTCTAATTCAGATCGTGCGGTCGAAGAACACTGTCCGATGGCCTGGCTTCACCCGCCAGAGCTGCGCTGGCCGGTTGCTGGCGGGGCGCCGTTCGCCTTCGACCGGCTCGAGGAAATCAACCTCGGCGATGCGCTTGCGGAACGCCGACTTGTCGAGCTTGCGGCCCAGCAGCTGTTCATAGACCCCCTGCAGGTCGGGCAGGGTGAACTTCGCCGGCAGCAGATGCACGGGCAGCGTCGTGTATTCGACCTTGGCCCGCACGCGCGTGATGGCGCCGGCCAGGATCCGTGCGTGATCGAAAGCCAGGTTGGGCGCCACCGACGCACCCACCACGGGCCACCACGCCGCCGCATCGGCATTGCGTCCGTGGCGCGGCTCCAGCCGGTCCGATGCGATCAGGGCGACGTAAGCGACGGTCGCCGACCAGCCGCGGGGATCGCGCTTGGGATCGCCGTAGCTCTCCAGCTGCTCCAGGTACGGTGTCTCGATGCCGGTCTTGTCCAGCAGGACGCGCCGCGCGGCGCCCTCCAGCGAAATGTCCTCGCTGCGGATGAAGCCGCCGGGCAGTGCCCAGCGGCCGGTGTGAGGCGGCTCGGCGCGCCGCACCAGCAACGCGTGCAGGGCATCCTCGCGCAGGGTGAGGATCGCCACGTCGACCGTCAGCAGCGGCCGTTCGGTCGGTGCCGGAACCGGGCCGGCGGCGGAGGATTTCTGCTGTCGACTGGTCATCGCGACGAAGGTGTTTTTCGTTACGCACGAACTCAACGAGAGCTTAGATGTTATCATATACTAAGTTAGATGTAAATCTATATTAACTTCGTTGACGATTACAACTAAGCTTCCTACATTGATGTCATCAAAGGCGACCAGGGTGGTCGCCATGCCGCAGGAGGCCTCGATGTTCGGCGTCCGGTTCCTCAAGACCCAGCCGACCCAGTATGTGATCCGCTATCGTGACGGGCAGCGCGTGCGCGCCGGCACGGGCCTTTCCTTTTTCTATTTCGCGCCCTCGACCTCGCTGGTGGTCGTGCCGACAGCCAGCAACGATGCGCCGTTCATCTTCGAGGAGACGACGGCCGACTGGCAGACGGTGACCGTCCAGGGCCAGCTGACCTACCGCATCGGCCAGCCCGAGCGGATCGCAGAGGTGATGGATTTCACCCTGAACGCCGCCGGCCGCTATGCCTCGGAAGATCCGCAGAAGCTGCCGCAGCGGCTGCTCGACCGCCTGCAGGCGGCGATCAAGACCGAGATCCAGGCGCTGCCGCTGCGCGATGCATTGGCGGCCGGCGATACGCTGGTTGCTCGCGTCGGTGCCGGCCTGGGCGATGATCCCGTCATCGCGGCGTTGGGCCTGGAGATCCTCGGTTTCTCCATCCTCGCGATCCGCCCCAAGCCCGAGACGGCGCGCGCCCTGGAAGCGGAAGTGCGCGAAGACCTGCTCAAGCGCGCCGACGAGGCGATCTATGCTCGTCGCAACGCCGCGGTCGAGCAGGAACGCGCGATCAAGGAGAACGAGCTGCGCACCGAGATCGCCGTCGAGGCCAAGAAGCGCGAGATCCGCGAGGTGCAGATGGAAGCGGAGCGGGCGGTGCAGGCCAAGCAGCAGGAGATCGCCGAGGCCGACATGGCCGGCAAGATCACGCTGGAGGAAAAGAACAGCCGGCTGGTCGAGCTCGCCACCGCCAACGCACGCCAGGAGGCGGCGGCCAAGGCGGACGGGGTTGCCGCGTTGATGCGGGCGGCTGCCAGCGTCGATCCGCGGGTGCTGGAGGCGCTCGCCACGGCCGGCATGCGGCCTGATCAGATGATCGCCGCGGCGTTCCGCGACCTGGCCGGCAACGCCGACAAGATCGGCCAGCTCAACGTCTCGCCAGAGCTGCTGGGCGAGCTGCTGAACCGGCGCTCGCCACCGCCGCCGACGGCTCGCAAGTAGGGCAGGGGCGCATCAATCTCCCGGGAGCGCGGGCGTCCCGCCCGCATCTCCTCCGAAAGCGCCACTGTCGCATGAGCGGGCGAGGCGCCCGCGCTCCCGGGAAAGAAACGCTCAATTGCGCTCAGGACCGTGGAGGCCGTCATGGCCACAGAAGATCGCCGCATCGTGCTGGTCACGCGGCCGACCCGGCTGGATGATCTGATCACGCGGTTCAACACCGAGCGACAGGCCCAGTTCTATGTCGAGCGGCTGGGAGTCGATTTCAGCGACTACCTGGCCGAACAGGCGCACTACCGGGCGGCCGTCGCCCAGGCCGGCACGGCGCTGGCGGACGTCGGCCGCGTGCAGCGACTGGACCGCAAGTTCCTGCCCAACTTCGTCTTCGGCCCGCACGACCTGGTGGTCGTCCTGGGCCAGGACGGCCTGGTCGCCAATACGCTGAAATATCTCGACACCCAGCCCGTGGTGGGCGTGAACCCCGATCCGGCGCGCTGGGACGGCGTGCTGCTGCCGTTCACGGTCGCCGACATCGGGATCATCACACGTGACGCGCTGGCCGGCCGCCGTGCCATCCGGCAGGTCGTGATGGCGCAAGCCAGCCTCAACACCGGCCAGACGCTCTATGGCGTCAACGATCTCTTCATCGGGCCGCGCTCCCACGTCTCGGCACGTTACACCATCCGGCTGGGCGATCGCGAGGAAGCGCAGTCATCAAGCGGCGTCATCGTCTCGACCGGGCTGGGCTCCAGCGGCTGGCTGAAGAGCATCTATGCCGGCTGGCGTGCGACCACGCGCGTGCTGCTGCCGGCGGATGAAGTCTCTGAGCCGTCGCCGGCCTTTGCCTGGGACGCCCAGCGGCTGCACTTCTCGGTGCGCGAGCCGTTCCCCAGCCGCACCACGTTTGCCTCGATCGTGTTCGGCCGTCTGGAGGCGCCGGCGAAATTGGTCCTGGTGTCGCAGATGCCGGAGAACGGCGTGATCTTCAGCGACGGCATCGAGGCCGACTATCTCGAGTTCAACAGCGGCGTGCGTGCCGAGATCGGCGTGGCGGACAAGCGAGGGCACCTGGTGGTGTGAGCTGTCTTGGGCTTGTCACAACCTGGCGCTTCGATGATGCCGGGGGCGCCGAGACCGATGGGGCAGGGCAAGGTACCGTTGAAGGGGAAGACGAGTTCGGCCATGGCACGGTCAAGCCTGGTCGCATTCCTGCTGCTCGTCGGCGTGCTGGTCTTGCTGTTCCGCGGGCAGACGGTGGCCGACACCGTGCAGCGATGGGGTCTGCCCGGAACATGGGCCGCCGACTGCGATCGGCCCGCGAGCGATAGCGCACCGCGTATCCGATACGCCATGGACCAGAGCGGCAGCGCCGTCGTGGAGCACCTGCACGCCGATACGACCCGCAACAGCAGGGCGTCGATTACCGGTGCGACGATTGCCGCCGACGGCACGATCACGTTGACCATCGCGATGGCGACACCCCAGTCGGTGCGCACCATCAATCTCCACAAGGCCGGCAACCGGATCCGTTCATTCTCCGACCGCGTTGCCGGTGCGGCCAACTACGACATCCGAGACGGACGCTTCACCAGCGGCGGCAGCGAGACGCCCTGGTGGACCCGCTGCGACGGGTGACACGGGGTGAGGTGGTCGGCTCAGACTGTCATCCCGAGCGCAGCGAGGGATCTCCCGCGACGGGAGACTCCACGCCAGGAAATCCCTCGCTACGCTCGGGATGACAACAGCTTCTGCAAGATCGAGAGGCGCTACTCCGACTCGGTACCCTTTGCCTCCTGCCAGAGGGCTTCCATCTCGGCGAGAGAGGCCGCCTCGGGGGAGCGTCCGGCTTCGTCCAGGCGGCGCTCGATGTAACGGAAACGGCGTTCGAACTTCTGGTTGGTGGCGCGCAAGGCGGCCTCGGGATCGATCTTCAGGTGGCGAGCCAGGTTGGCGACGGCGAACAGCACGTCGCCGATTTCGTCTTGCAGGCGATCGGATGGTGCACCGACAGCGACCTCGGCCCGCAGTTCGCCGATCTCCTCTTCGATCTTGTCGATCACCGGCCCGGCCGCGCCCCAGTCGAAGCCGACCCGGGCGGCACGCTTTTGCAGCTTCTCGGCGCGGATCAACGAGGGCAGGGCGAGCGCCACGCCGTCAAGCACGCTGGCACGCTGATCACCGGCATCCGCATCCCCCTTCGCGGCCTGCCGGGCGCTGCGCTCGGCCGCCTTGATCTGTTCCCAGACGCCGCTCTGATGCTCATCGCCGTCGACCCGGACGTCACCGAAGACATGCGGGTGACGCTTGACCATTTTGTCGGCAATGGTCCGGGCAACGTCGTTGAAGTCGAACGCCTGCTCCTCTTCGGCCATGCGTGCGTGGTACACGACCTGCAGCAGGAGATCGCCAAGCTCCTCACGCAGGTCGCTGCGGTCCTGGCGCTGGATCGCATCGGCAACCTCGTATGCTTCTTCGAGCGTATAGGGCGCGATACTGGCAAAGTCCTGCTTCAGGTCCCAGGGACAGCCGTGCACGGGATGGCGCAGCCATGCCATGACCGCCAGCAGGCGCTGGAGGGGATCTTGCGGCAGGTCGTCGACCGTTGGCCTGCCGGATGGCGCTTGTGATGGAAAACTCACGATAGACCCAGTGCTGAAAGTGGTTTGTCGGGATAGTGAGGCACCTTCCCGGCGGACGGAAGGTACCGGGTGTGGACAAGGCCAGGTTTGCCGATAACGGTATCGGATGTTCCCACCACCCTCACGCCATCGCCGCGATACCGTGAGGTTCGCGTCAGGTTGTTGACAGCCAACAGGCCGTAGCGTCGAGCCGAATCCTGGAGGTGAGGGGAGGAGGCAACATGCTGCCGCACGACGCCAAGGCAAGGGCAGTGCCAGATGGTGCGCTAGGAAGCACTGCGTCGCATCCGACAGCGCAGCGCAAATTCTGGCCGCAGGGCTGGTGGCGGCTGATCGATGCCAGGATCGGAATCATTCCGATCCCGGTTTACGGTCTACTCGTGCTTCTGGTTGCGGCGCTCGTCTATACCGGCGAGGTCAAGTCCGACGGCCCGACGATGATCGTCGTCCTGGTGCTGGGCGGTTTCACCTGTGCCGAGATCGGCAAGCGTGTGCCGATCCTGCGCAGTGTCGGGGCGGGTGCCATTCTGGCGACATTCCTGCCGTCGGCGCTGGCCTACTACCACCTCATTCCCGCCAAGATCGAAAGCGCGATCATCGATTTCACCAAGTCCACCAACTTCCTCTACATCTTCATCGCCTCGATCATCGTGGGCAGCATCCTGGGCATGGACCGCCAGGTCCTGATCCGGGGATTCCTGAAGATTTTCGTGCCGCTGGCGATCGGATCCGTAGCAGCCGGTGCCGTCGGAACACTTGTCGGGACGCTTCTGGGACTGGGCGCCTACCACACGTTCTTCTATGTCGTCGTCCCGATCATGGCCGGTGGCGTCGGCGAGGGCGCGATTCCCCTGTCGATCGGCTACGCCGGCATCCTGAACGTGCCGCAAGGCGACGTGTTCGCCCAGGTGCTGCCGCCGGTCATGCTGGGCAGCCTGACCGCCATCCTGTTTGCCGGCACGCTCAATTTCGTCGGCAAGCGCTACACGCACCTGACCGGCGAGGGACGGTTGCAACCCGGCGAGCACGACGACGCGAGCCTCGATGAGGCCCATGGCGAGATCCAGGACGAACGCGGCGGCAGCCACATGGATGTCGGCACGATTGCGGCGGCCGGCCTCACCGCCATCACCCTCTATCTCGTCGGTGTCATGCTCCACCACCTGGTGGGATTGCCGGCCCCCGTGGCGATGCTCTTTCTTGCCGTCGCGGCCAAACTGGCCCAGGCCGTGTCACCCCACCTGCAGCAGGGCGGGCTCGTCGTCTACAAGTTCGTCCAGACGGCGATGACCTACCCGCTGTTGTTCGCCATCGGCGTCTCCCTGACGCCATGGGACAAGCTGGTGGCGGCATTTCAGCTCGCCAACGTCATCACGATCGTAGCCACGGTCGCGACGCTGATGGCGACCGGTTTCGTCGTCGGGCGTTTCATGAACATGTACCCGATCGAAACGGCGATCGTGAATGCGTGCCACAGCGGGCAGGGCGGCACGGGCGACGTCGCGATCCTGACGGCGGCCAACCGCATGCAGTTGATGCCGTTCGCGCAGATTGCCACCCGCATTGGCGGCGCCGTCACCGTAACCTTAGTGCTGCTGATTCTGGGCTACGTCAAATGAGCGGCGGCGAGCCGGTGCGTCGTTGGCGGCAACCGCCTACCCGCCGGTCGTCGTGCGCGGCACGCCGAGGGTGAACAGTGCCTCGAACGTGTCGCCAATCGCCGAGACGGTCTTCGGGTCGAGCCTGTCGAGAAATTCCTGGACGAGGGCGATCTTGCGCTGGCGCACCTGCTGAACCAGCCGGCGACCACGCGCGGTGATGCGGATCCGCACGCCGCGGCCATCGACGGGATCGGCGTGGCGTTCGACCAGGCCGTCGCGCTCCATGTCCTGGATCAGGCGGGTCATAGTCGGCCGCTTGACGCGCTCGAAGGCGGCCAGCTCGCTGACGTTGGTCGGTCCGTCGAAGGCGAGGCCGGCCAGCGCCGAAAACCGCGCCGGACTGATCCCGGATGCCCGGTCGATATCGCGCAGCCGTCGCCCGAGGTGCTGGACGAAGACGTAGATCTGCTCGGCCTCTCGGCCGCGGCCGCCGGTGGTCATGCCCCCAGTTTAATATAGTTAGCAATCCTAACCAAAATATGATTAGCTCTGCTAATCATATCAACGGAGGTACGCAGGATGATGCCGTACCGCAACCGTGTGACAGGCCACAGGTTCGGCCTGCTTGCCGACACGCATGACAATGCCGTCGATTGGCCCAAGGCCTTGGATCAGATCCGCGCCGCACTGGGCGATGTCGATGCGATCGTCCACTGCGGCGATCTCTGCACGGGTCAGGCCTTGGCAACGCTGGTGGACATCGCGCCGGTCTGGGCGGTGCGCACATCGGCCGATGTGGCGGCGTCACCGCCCGTGCTGGTCGATGGTCCCAGGGTTCTGGAAGCGGGTAGGGTGCTGATCGGCGTCGTCAGCACCCTCAATGCCGTCGGCGCCGAGGTCAATCCGACCGTACGGTTCGTTCGCACCGCTGGCCGTGGCGTGGCTGACAGCCTGTTCGGCAGACCCGTCGATGTTTGCGTGTTCGGTGGTACTCACCGCGCCGAGATCATCGCGACGGGCGGAACCCTGTTCGTCAATCCGGGCAGCCCGACCCTGGCTGAACGACGTTCGGTCGGCATCCTGGTCGTCGACGACCAGAGCGCCAGGGTCGAGATACGGTCCATCGGATAGCTTCCGCGCTTTTCCGGCTGCTGTGCGGACCCCTATTTCCTGCTGCCATCGCTGGCGGGGGCTGCCAGCGGGTAACGGCGATCGGTCAGGCAGGCGCGCAGCCATGGCGCATCATCATCCGGGCCAGCCTCGGCGTCGATCTTGGGCAGGGATGGCGTGGGTGAGGGTGCGGAGCCCTTGGGCTGGGTGTTCCAGCGGCCGCTCTCGTCCGTGGCATTGCCGCTGCCGGGGCACGTCGTATCGCCTTCGACACCCTCGACGGAGCAGGTTGCAATCACCCGGGGCTTGCCGTCGATAATCTCGGCCACCGACCGCTTTTCATAGATGCGGCCGGTCGCCCAGTACCGCTCCAGTGTGCATATGCGGCTGCCGTTCTGGTACTGGCGGCTGGCGAAGCAGCCATAGACGTAGCTGTCCTGCACAGGCAGGAATTCGCACCTGGTCTCGAAACCGGCAAATGAACCGCCGGTGTAACGGCCGGCAAATTTGCGTTGGCCCTGTGCAATGGTGACCAGCCCGGGTTGCTGGGACAGGACCTGGGTACGGTCCTGAAGCGCCGCCAGCATGGTGGTGTGCTGTGCATCCGGGGCAGCCGAGGCCAGCCTGCGATCGAAGAGCTTGTCCCGCTCGACCAGCCAGCGCTTCTGGCCGTCGACCACCATGGCACGGATGTCGGCGTCGTCATCTGCCGCCTTGAGGAGCTTCTCATAGGCTGCGTCCATGGCTGCATTCGCGGCTCGGAGCTGCTGGTCGCCACAGATCACGCGATCGGCGGGAGTAGAGACCTGTCGGCAGTCCAGGGCGTGCGCCAGGGGCACAGCAAGCAGGCTCCATAGCGACACGGCAGATAGGACGGTCAGAATTTTAAGATTTACCAACTCGTAATCCTATAAAGCTCATTGGAAAGATTAATCTGATTGTCGTATAATATATATTATGGAAAATATCATATAGCGATCCTATTCTAAGGTCTAATAGTCTTTTCTCCATGTGATTGTTCTGTTCCTGGCCATAAGTGCCAGCAACGGCAGGAACTCCTGTGCCTTGGACATGGGCGCGCCGAACGTCATTAGGACTGCTCGCTTGGGGTTCTGTGGGTTCGGCGTGATCAGGTCGAGGATGGCGCGTGGCTCGCGGTCGCCCTTGCGGGCTGGCACGTTGTTGAACACGCCCAGGACCTGCCCGTCCGGCAGCGTCCGGCTGGAGGCCTGGATCGACGGGAACCGCGACCGCAGGCCGCCTGCCTTGGCCGCCATGTACTTCTCGAGGTCGCCGACGCCCTCGTAGTCCAGGTCCACGCGCCAGACGATGATCCGCACCGAGCGGTCAGGATTGAAGATGGCCAGCCGCTCGCCGTCCTCGATGGCGTGCCAGCCCAGCGGCACCTTCTGGTCGATCAATACGGCCTTGGAATGGATCAGCCCGTAGCCCTCGGCCGCGGAGATCGACAGCAGGTCGGTCAGGCTCTCGGCCGAGGTGTTCGTCCATTCGCGGTTGGTACGGTCGCCGGCGTCCTGAAGGCTTTTGGCGTCGGATGACGTCGCAAACAGCTTGAAGGTCGAATCGCCGGGATCCAGTCCGGGTCCGGGCGCGCGTTGCTGGGCATGGACCGGCGCCGCGAGGGCCAGCATGGCGGCAAACCCCGCTCCACGTATTATTTTCCATAACATATCTGACTGTGGCGCGCTCAGCATCGGCTTCAAGCCTCGATGATCATGCCGTCATAGGCCGGTTCGACATGCGGCGGCACCCGCCGCCGGACCTCGTCATAGTCCAGGTCGACATGCATGTTGGTCAGGATCGCGCGCCGCGGCCGGATCCGTTCGATCCACGACAAGGTAAGATCAAGGTGCGCGTGCGTGGGGTGCGGCGTGTAGCGCATGGCGTCGACGATCAGCGTATCGACTCCGTCCATGGCGGCAAAGGCCGCTTCGTCGAGCTTCACCACATCGTTGGCATAGGCGATCGACCCGAACCGGAATCCCAGCGACATGATGCTGCCGTGGTGCTGATAGAACGGCGTCACGGCGATGCCGGCGACCTCGAACGGTCCGTCAATCAGGCAGGCGCGGTACAGCGCCGTATAGAAGCTGCCGCGCGCGGTCTCGAAGCAGTAGCCGAAGCGCTGCTTCAGGATCTCCAGCGTGCGGGTATCGCCCCACCCTTCCACCGGCCCATGGCGCAGCGTGAGCGCCCGCAGGTCGTCGATGCCGTGGGTCTGGTCGGCGTGATCGTGCGTCCACAGGACAGCATCGATGCGCGTGACGCGCGCATCGATGAGCTGGTCGCGCAGATCGGGTGCGGTGTCGACCAGAAGTGTCTTGTCGTGGTCCTGGACCAGGATCGAGCACCGTCGACGACGGTTCCTGGGGTTGGCCGGGTTGCAGGCCCCCCAGTCGCCGGCACCATCCTTGCCGCCGATACGCGGCACGCCGCCCGACGTGCCGCAGCCGAGAATGGTTACGCGCATGCTGTTACCGCCTTCATGGTGAGTACAGGTGAATGCTCCGCATTCACCGGGTCGAACCATGAAGGCCTCGCACAGGCGCCCGTGCGTACTTCATGGTTCGACAAGCTCACCATGAAGCACATCGCTCAGGCTGCCAGGACATTGCGGTCGGCCTTGGCGAATAGGCGGAAGAAATTGTCGGTCGTGGCCTGCTCGAGCGCGGCCATCGAGACGCCCTTGAGCTCGGCGACCTTGGCGGCGGTGTGGGCGACGAAAGCGGGCTCGTTGCGCTTGCCACGCTTGGGCACCGGCGCGAGATAGGGCGCGTCGGTCTCGACCAGCAGACGGTCGAGCGGGATGTCGCGCACGATGCCGCGCAGCTCCTCGGCCGCCTTGAACGTGACGATGCCCGAGATCGAGATCGACATCCCGAGCTCGAGCGCTGCCTGCGCGACCACCGGTCCCGAGCTGAAGCAGTGGATCAGGCCGGGGAACGGGCCGCGTGCCATTTCCTCACGCAGGATGGCGGCCGTATCGTCGTCGGCGTCGCGCGTGTGCACGATCAGCGGCAGGCCGGTCTGGCGCGCCGCCGCGATATGCGCGCGGAAGCTCGCCGCCTGTTCGTCGCGCGGACTGTGCTCGTAGAAATAGTCGAGGCCGGTCTCGCCAATGCCGACGACCTTGGGATGCTGCGCGAGCGCGACCAAGCGGTCAGGCGTGCGCTGCCCCTCCTCCTTCGCCTCGTGCGGATGCACGCCGACGCTGCACCAGATGTTGGCGTGCCGCTCGGCGACGGCACGCACCTTGTCGAACGAATCGAGCCGCGTGCCGATGGTGAGCATGGCGGCGATGCCGGCCTCGCGCGCCCGCTTCACCACGGCCTCCTCTTCGGCCGCCAGCTCCGGGAAATCGAGATGGCAGTGGCTGTCGATCAGCATGTCACGCCTTCTTCGTGGCGCGCGCCGGCTTGGTCGGCGCCTCCGGATCGACGAAGCGCGGGAACACGCCCTCGGGCGCCGGCAGTGGCGTCCCGCTGACCAGCGCCCGGTCCATGAACGCCAGCGTGCGCGCGTCGGCAGGCACGGCGAGCTGATCCAGGATCTTCGCCGTCGACGTCGGCATGAAGGGCTGCACCAGCAGGGTAATGCGCCGGATCGTCTCGGCCAGCACCCACAGGACGGTGTCGCGCCGCGCCGGATCGGTCTTGCCCAGCGCCCACGGCGCCTGCCCATCGACATAGCGGTTGGCGTCGCCGATCACTTCCCAGATGGTGATCAGCGCATCGTGGAAGGCCTGCTCGCCAAGCTGCGACCGAACCTGCGGCAACAACGCCGCGGCGCGGTCGAGCAGCGTCGTGTCGACAGCCTGCAGAGGTCCCGCCGTCGGCACGACGGCGCCGCAGTTCTTGTTGATCATCGACAGCACGCGCTGACAGAGATTGCCGTAGGTGTTGGCGAGATCGGAATCCATGCGCTGCACGATGGCGCGCTTCTGGAAGTCGCCGTCGTTGCCGAACGGCACTTCGCGCAGCAGGAAGTAACGCGTCTGGTCGAGCCCATAGGTGTCGACCAGCGCCGCCGGCGCCACGACATTGCCTAGCGACTTGGACATCTTCTGGCCTTCGATCGTCCACCAGCCGTGCGCGAAGACGCGCTTGGGCGGCGCCACGCCGGCGGCCATCAGGAACGCCGGCCAGTAGACGGCGTGGAAGCGCACGATGTCCTTGCCCACCATGTGCAGATCGGCCGGCCAGTATTTGGCGTTGGGCGCGTTGGGATCGGGATAGCCGGTCTCGGTGATGTAGTTGGTGAGTGCATCCAGCCACACGTACATGATGTGCGCCGGATCATTGGGCACCGGTACGCCCCACTTGAACGTGGTGCGCGACACCGAGAGATCCTGCAGGCCGCCCTTGACGAAGCTCACGATCTCGTTGCGCCGGCTCTCCGGCGCGATGAAACGCGGGTTCCTGTCGTAGAACTCGAGCAGGCGGTCGCCCCAGGCCGAGAGCTTGAAGAA
>DATEIF010000779.1:0-8115 GCA_035279205.1 Vineibacter sp. | reverse complement strand
CTTCATCGCCTTGATCTGGGCCGACGAGCCGACGCGGCTCACCGACAGGCCGACGTTAATGGCCGGCCGAATACCGGCATAGAAGAGGTCGCCGGCCAGATAGATTTGACCGTCCGTGATCGAGATCACGTTGGTCGGAATGTACGCCGACACGTCACCGGCCTGTGTCTCGATGACCGGCAGCGCCGTCAGCGAGCCCGACCCGTTCTTGTCGTTGAGCTTCGCAGCGCGCTCGAGCAGCCGCGAGTGCAGGTAGAACACGTCGCCGGGATAGGCTTCGCGGCCCGGCGGGCGGCGCAGCAGCAGCGACATCTGGCGATAGGCGACGGCCTGCTTGGACAAGTCGTCATACACGATCACGGCGTGCATGCCGTTGTCGCGGAAATACTCGCCCATGGCGCAGCCGGCGTAGGGCGCCAGGAACTGCAGCGGCGCCGGGTCGGACGCCGTGGCGGCGACGACGATGGAGTATTGCAGCGCGCCGCTGTCCTCCAGCGTCTTGACGATCTGGGCCACCGTCGAGCGCTTCTGGCCGACCGCGACGTAGACGCAGTACAGCTTCTTGGACTCGTCGTTGCCGGCGTTGATCGTCTTCTGGTTGATGAAGGTATCGATGGCGACGGCGGTCTTGCCGGTCTGGCGGTCGCCGATGATCAGCTCGCGCTGGCCGCGGCCGACCGGCACCAGCGAGTCGATCGCCTTCAGGCCGGTCTGCATCGGCTCGTGCACCGAGCGGCGCGGAATGATGCCCGGCGCCTTCAGCTCGACCAGGCGGCGCTCGGTCGACTGGATCGGCCCCTTGCCGTCGATCGGCTCGCCCAGGCCGTTCACCACGCGACCCAGCAGGCCCTTGCCCACCGGCACGTCGACGATGGCGCCGGTGCGCTTGACGGTGTCGCCTTCCTTGATGTTGCGGTCATCGCCGAAGATGACGACGCCGACATTGTCGGTCTCGAGGTTGAGCGCCATGCCCTTGATGCCGCCCGGGAACTCGACCATCTCGCCGGCCTGGACGTTGTCCAGGCCATGCACGCGCGCGATGCCGTCGCCGACCGACAGCACCGAGCCGACCTCAGCGACTTCCGCCTCGACCCCGAAGTTCTCGATCTGCTTACGGAGGATGGCCGAAATTTCGGCCGCGCGGATATCCATCACCCCACTCCCTTCATGGCCAGCTGCAGTCGCTGCAGCTTGGTGCGTATCGACGAATCGAACATGCGCGAGCCGACCTTGACGACCAGGCCGCCCAGGAGATCGGCATCGACGCGCGCGTTCACGGAAACCTTGTTGCCCACCAGACGCCGCAGGGTCTCGGACAGAGCCTGCATCTGGGCTTCACTCAACGGCGTCGCCGAGACGACGTCGGCGGCGGTCTCGCCGCGGCGTCGGGCCAGTTCGGCCAGGTAGGCCGTGATCATGGCCGGCACGTCGCGTAACCGGCCGTTCTGGCAGGCCACGCCGACAAAGCGGCGCACCAGGCTGCTGGCGCCGACGGCTTCCAACAGCGCGGACATGGCCTTGCCCTGCGCATCCCGGCCGATGACCGGGCTGGCGATCAACCGCCGCAAATCGGCGCTTTCGTCCATCATGCGACGCAGCGTGGTCAGGTCACCCGCAACGGCGTCGAGTTGTTTCTGGCCGTCCGCGAGATCGAACAGCGCACTTGCATAGCGTCCGGCAAGACTGGCCGGACCGGATGCTTCAGTTGACACGATCTGGTGTCCCCAAGGGCCGGATCATGGGGTGTGGAACCCCTTGGAATAACGTGCGTTTTCCCAAAGAATGGACCCCGCTGGAGGCCGCCCCCGAAAACCGCGGGCGGTAGCTAGCACACGCGTTTGGGCGATGCAAGCAACCCACCCCCGCCCGTAACCGTAAAGCGGTACGGTGTTTCCGTTCCGGAACCCCGAGCCGGCACCTGACAACACTCTGACGAAAAATGTTTTACCCCTGTCCCGGTTTCCCCTATCGTTGCTCCTGACGGCGTTGCGTTTCGAGAAGCGAACTGGCGCGCCAACAAGGCGCAGCCGGAGTGATCGAACACATGACAAGCGCCCTCCTCCACACCGTCGATAATGCGCTCCTGGGACTTTGCGGTCTGGGCTACTTCCGCCTGACTCGCGACGCGACGATCCTCGAACGGGCCGACTACCTCTCGCACTATGTGCGCCATGCGCCTCAGCAGCGCGTCTCCATCCTCGATGTCGGCTGCGGCAGCAGCGCCACGCTGCTGTGGTTGCAGCAAGCCGAAGAGAAAGTGGCGTCCTACCTGGGCATCGACCGCAATATCGACGGGCAGGACAGCCGCTTCGAGAACTTCCCGATCAGCCACGCCTTTCGCTCGGTCGATCTCGATGGACCGTGGGATTTCGGTCGCTTCGACCTCGTGAGCTGCCTGGAGGTCCTGGAGCATCTGGTCGACGATCATCCGGTATTCGCCAAACTGTGCTCGCAGGTGGCGCCCAACGGACGGCTGCTGGTGTCGACGCCCAGCACGCCTTTTGTCGCGCGCATGGGCCAGGTCATCCCCGGCTTTGACCGGGTATCGCCGACCCAGGACGGCGACCATGTCCGCATGGGCTACACGGCTGACGACTTCCGGGCGCTGGCCGACGCCAACGACATGGAAATCCTCTCGATCGACTGGCTGTCGCGCTACGATACCGAGGAACTGCGCGAGTCCTTCCACGCGCAGGGCCCATCGCTGCGACTGTGGCAGAATTTGCGCCGCCCACGCAGCAACCCGCAGGACGCGTGGGTGATCGGCGGCGATCCCGAGACGCATGCCGAGGCTTATTGGAGCATCGGCGTCTACATGAAGCGCCGCGGCCAGCCCGCGAACGGCTGACCTCGTCCTTCGCCATCACATGAACGAATACGGGTCGATATCGATCTGGACCCGGACGGATGCCGGAACGGCGACCTGCGCCACCCAGTCGGCGACAACGTCCTGGACCTTGAGCCCGCGCAGACTGCGCAGCAGCAGCCGGCGACGGAAACGGCCGCGCAACAGCGACAAGGGCGCCGGCGCCGGGCCCAGAACCTTCACGCCATCGACCGCCGGCGCCGCGCGCGCCAGGGCGCGCGCAACGGCGTCGACCGCCGGCTCGTCGGGGCCGGAGACGATCAGCGCCACCAGCCGGCCGAACGGCGGCCATCCGGCACTCTCGCGCGCCGCCATCTCGGCGGCGACGAACCGGTCGCGATCGCCGCTGGCCAGGGCCTGAATGACGGCGTGCTCGGCAATATGGGTCTGCAGCAGGGCGCGGCCCGGCTTCTCGTCGCGGCCGGCGCGGCCGGCGACCTGGTAGAGAAGCTGGAAGGTGCGCTCGGCGGCCCGCAGGTCACCGCCGGCCAGGCCCAGATCCGCATCGACGACAACGACCAGAGTCAGCAACGGGAAATGGTAGCCCTTGGCCGCCATCTGCGTGCCGATGATGAGATCGATCTCGCCGGCGGCGATGCGCTCGACCATGGCCTGCGCCGCGCGGCGGGTGCCGACGGTGTCGCTGGCGAAGATCTCGATACGTTTGTCCGGGAATAACGCCAGCGCCTCCTCGGCCAGCCGCTCGACGCCGGGACCGCACGGCACGAAGGAGTCCTTGGCCTCGCATGACGGACACGTCGCCGGTAGCGGCGCGCCATAACCGCAATGATGGCAGATCAGGCGGCCGCGAAAGCGGTGCTCGACCAGCCAGGCACTGCAGTGCGGACACTGCAGCCGATGGCCGCACGTGCGGCACAAGGTGAGCGGCGCATAGCCGCGGCGATTGAGGAACAGCAGAACCTGCTCGCCGCGCGCCAACGTTTCCTGCACCGCCGTCACCACCGACGGCGCCAGCCAGCGCCCGCGCGCCGGCGCGTGGCGCCGCAGGTCGACCACCTCGACCGCCGGCATGCGCGCGCCGCCGTGACGATCCGGCAGATGCAGCACGCCGTAGCGGCCGTTGCGGGCATTGGCGACGGTTTCCAGCGACGGCGTCGCGGACGCCAGCACGATCGGGGCGGCGCACAAACGTGCCCGCACGACCGCCATGTCGCGCGCGTTGTAGAGCGTGCCGTCCTCCTGCTTGAAGGCGCCGTCATGCTCCTCGTCGACAACGATGACGCCCAGATCGGCGAACGGCAGGAACAGGGCCGAGCGCGCACCAACCACCACATGGGCGCGCCGTTCGGCGACGTCCCGCCAGGCACGCCGGCGTTCGGTGCTGGTCAGGTCGGAGTGCCACTCGGTCGGCCGCGTGCCGAAACGTCGCGTGAAGCGTTCCAGCCACTGCGTCGAGAGCGCAATCTCCGGCAGCAGGACCAGCGCCTGGCGGTCCTGCGCCAGCGCGGCGGCCAGCGCCTCGAAATACACCTCGGTCTTACCGGCGCCGGGCACGCCATCGAGCAGCGTGGTCGAGAAGCACCGCGCATTCACCTTGTCGACCAGTTCGGCCGCGGCCGCCGCCTGCGCCCCCGATAAGGTCGGCCCGGACGTCAGCGACGGCACCGCATGGGGACGCCGGGGTTGGCGCTGGACTGCTTCGACCAGTCCGATATCGACCAGCGCCTTGACCACCGCGGTCCCGACGCCGGCCTGGCGCGCCACGTCCATCAACGACAACGCCGGCGCGCCGCGCAGGAAATCGAGCACGCGACGGCGTGCCGCGGTGAGCTTGATGCCGTCGAGGGCGGTCACCGTCTCGGCGGCGGCGGCAAGCCGGTACACCGTCTCCGTGCGCGGCGGCTCCAGGGCGTCGGTGACGCTCATCGCCATGCGCAGGACAGCGCCCGGTGGGCTCAGCGTATATGCAGCAACCCACGTGATGAAACGCCGCATGGCATCGCGCATGGGCGGCGCCGGCAGGACGCGATCGACGTCGCGCAGCTTGGCCGGATCGACGTCGCCGCGCGCCGGCCCCCAGACAACGCCGGCAATCACGCGCTTGCCCAGGGGCACGGCGACGAAGTCACCCGGCGCCAGCGCCATGTCCGGCGGCACGCGATAATCGTAGGCCTCGCCCAGCGGCAGCGGCAACAAAACCGAAACCGTGCCATTATCCACACGCGCTGCTGGCATCGCGGCAGGATCCGGTGGCTCGCCTTGCCGGTCCGCAGGCCATTCGCTAGAAGGATTGTCGCGTCGCTGCGCGGTCATGCTTGCACCATATCGGGCAAGACGCGCGCGCGAAACGGTGGGGCGACTTATGAAGTTCTTTGTCGACACGGCGGATGTCGCCGAAATCCGCGCGCTGGCAGCCAGCGGACTGCTCGACGGCGTCACCACCAATCCGTCGCTGATCGCCAAGTCCGGACGGCCGATGCTCGATGTCATTCGCGAGATCGCCGAGCTGGTGCCCGGACCGGTGAGCGCCGAGGTCACGGCGACGGATTTCGAGACGATGCTGAAGGAAGGCAAGAAGCTGCATGCGCTGGGCCGGCATGCCACCGACAACATTGCCGTCAAGGTGCCGCTGACGCCCGACGGCTTGCGCTGCTGCAAGGCGCTGACGTCGGACGGCATCATGGTCAACGTCACGCTGTGCTTCTCGGCGGCGCAGGCCATCCTCGCCGCCAAGGCCGGTGCCACGTTCATCTCGCCATTCGTCGGCCGGCTCGACGATATCGGCGAGGACGGCATGGCCCTGATCAGCGACATCGTGCAGATCTACCGCCAGTATCCCGCGTTCAAGACCGAGGTCCTGGTCGCTTCCGTGCGCCACCCGCAGCATGTCGTCGCCGCCGCCAAGCTGGGCGCCCATGTCGCGACCTTGCCGCCCAACATCCTCAAGCAGCTCTTCAAGCACCCGCTGACGGACAACGGCCTGAAGGCCTTCCTCGACGACTGGGCCAAGACCGGCCAGTCGATCCTGTAAGCCCGGCGCGGGGCATCACGTGGCCGGTACCGACGCCCGCGATCGCAGCCAGTCGGAGCCGACGGCCGAGGATGTCGCCGCCTACCTGCAGGCGCATCCCGATTTCCTGGTGCATCATCCGTCGCTGCTCGAGACGCTGCAGATTCCGCCACGCCAGAGCGCGGCGGGCGTGGTCGACATGCAGGCGGCCATGGTCAAGCGCCTGCGCAACGACATCGGCAAGCTGCGCGCCGTGCAGCAGGAGCTGATCAGCGCCGGGCGCGCCAACCAGATCACGCAGAACCGCATTCACGTGGCGGTGCTCAGCATCATCCAGGCGACCAGCTTCGAGAAGCTGATCCACACCGTCACGCACGAGTTGCCCGGCCTGCTGGACGTGGATTTCATCGCGCTCGCCATCGAGGGCACCGAGGATGCGCCGCGCCGGGTGCCGGTGCGCGGCGTCTATGTGCTGGCGCCGGGTGCCATCGACGCCGCCCTGGGGCCCGGCGAAAGCGCGCGGCTGCGTGGCGACATCATCGGCGAGGAGGCGTTTTTCGGCCCCGTGGCGCGTCACGTGCGCGCCGACGTCCTGGTGCGGCTACGCGTCTCCAGCGGCTCTCCCGACGGCGTCATCGCCTTTGGATCACGCCAGGGCGGCACGTTCGGCCCCAACCAGTCGACCGAGTTGCTGTTCTTCCTGACCCGCGTGCTGGAGAACACCATCCGCGCCTGGCTCGACCTGCCGGAGTGACGGCTGCAGCCGCCGTCCCATGAAGCGGAAGATCCCGGCGCCTGCCATACCCCTTCTGCCACCGCCGCTGGCAGCCCAGGACGATGTCGCCGCGGCCCTGCTGGCCTGGATCGCCTGGCTGGGTGCCGAGCGGCGCGCCGGCGACAAGACCGTGTCGGCCTATCGCCGCGACGTTCATGACTTCATCACCTTCGTTGCCGGGCATCGCGGCGAGCCGCCGAATCTGGCGGCGCTCGCGGCGCTGCGCCAGAGCGATTTCCGCGCCTGGCTGGCACGGCGCGCACGCGACAAGCTGGCCCGCACGTCGACCGCGCGTGCGCTATCGTCGGTGCGCGGCTTCTTCCGCTTCCTCGACCGACGGGGCCTGGCCGCCAATGCCGCCATCGCGCTGGTGCGCACGCCGAAGCTGCCGAAGTCGGTGCCCAAGGCGCTGTCGGTCGGCGATGCGCGCGATCTGCTGGCGGAGACGGACGCCGATGCGGCCATCGAATGGATCGCCCGTCGCGACACGGCCATCCTGACGTTGCTGTACGGCGCCGGCCTGCGCATCGCGGAAGCCCTGTCGCTGACCAAGCGGACGGTTGAGGGCCTGTTGCGCAACCGGGCCGCCACGCTGGCGATCACCGGCAAGGGCGGCAAGCAGCGCATCGTGCCGATATTGCCGGCCGTGACGACGGCGCTAGCCGCCTATCGCGCCACCTGTCCATTCCTGGTGACGGCCGAGCCCGACGACCTGTTCTTCATCGGTGCCCGTGGCGCGCCGCTCGACCCCGGCGTCGTACAGCGCGCCGTGCGCCGGTTGCGGGTGCAGCTCGGCTTGCCGGAAAGCACCACGCCGCATGCCCTGCGCCACTCCTTCGCGACGCACCTGCTGGGTGCCGGCGGCGATCTGCGCACGATCCAGGAGCTGCTGGGGCACGCCTCGCTGTCGACCACGCAACGCTACACCGACGTCGATGCGGCTCGACTGGCAGCGATCTACCGCGCCGCCCATCCGCGCGCCCGCGGCGGTTAGCGCTGCCCTCAAACACCGATGTAGCGGTGCACCTTGTCGGTATCGCGCGCGAGGTCGGCGCTCGTGCCCGACCACACAGTCCTGCCCTTCTCGAGGATGAAATGGCCGTCGGCAAGGCGCTGGAGCACGTTGAGGTTCTTGTCGATCAGCAGGATGGATTGACCCTCGGCCTTCAGTGTCTCGATGCAGCGCCATATCTCGGCACGAACCACCGGCGACAGGCCCTCGGTGGCCTCGTCGAGGATCAGGAGCTTCGGGTTGGTCATCAGCGCGCGGCCAATGGCCAGCATCTGCTGCTCGCCACCCGACAGCGTCGCGGCGCTGCGCTCCGCATACCGCCGCAGCGGGGGAAAGAGATCGTAGATGCGCGCCAGCGTCCACGGTCGGCTGCGCCCCAGCCGGTTGCCGGCGGTGGCGGTAAGATTCTCGCGCACCGACAGGGTCGGAAACACCTGGCGCCCTTCGGGCACCAGCCCGACTCCGCGGCGCGCGATCCTCTCGGGCGCGTG